>JBLNAW010000098.1:0-7399 GCA_050259555.1 Solirubrobacterales bacterium | reverse complement strand
ATCCCCGAGGTCCCACCCGTGATCAGCGCCACCTTGCCGGCGAGTCGCATCGGAACGCTCCTTCCTCCGGGGTTGCCGAACAGGGCCCTCCGCCCCGCGCGGTAGCCTACGGCCGAGGGGGTCCGCCCGTGGAGCCGAGCAGCGCGCATCCGTACATCCCGAACTCGGTTCCCGATGTGCGCCAAGCCATGCTCAAGGCGATCGGCGCGTCGAGCATCGAGGACCTGTACGCGGACATCCCCGCCAGCCTGCGGCTCGCACGGCCGCTCGACCTGCCCCCGGCCCTGCGTTCGGAGGCCGAGCTCGTCCGGCACGTCGAGGGGCTCCTCGCCCGGAACACGAGCACGCGCGAGGTCGTCAGCTTCCTCGGGGCCGGGTGCTACGCGCACCACGTCCCCGCGGTGTGCGACGAGGTCAACTCGCGCGCCGAGTTCCTGACGGCCTACGCCGGCGAGCCGTACGAGGATCACGGCAGGTTCCAGGCGCTGTTCGAGTACGCGAGCATGATGGGCGAGCTGCTCGAGATGGACGTCGTCAACGTCCCGACGTACGACGGCTTCCAGGCCTCGGCCACGGCGCTGCGGATGGCCTCGAGGATCACGGGCCGAGACGCGGTGCTCGTCACGGCCGCGATCGCGCCGGATGAGCTGTCGAAGATCCGCGACTACCTCTCGCCGGACCTGCGGATCGAGCTCGTGCCGTTCGATCCCGCCACGGGGGAGATGGACCTCGGCGCGCTCGGCACGGCGATGGGGCCGGGGGTCGCGGCGGTGCTCGTGAAGCAGCCGTCGTACCTGGGCGTGGTCGAGACGCGGGTCGAGGAGATCGCCGGGATCGCGCACGCGGCGGGCGCCCTGCTGATCGGCTCGGCCGACCCGAGCACGCTCGGCATCCTCCGGCCGCCGGCCGCCTGGGGTGCGGACATCGCGTGCGGTGACATCCAGCCGCTCGGGCTGCACCCGCACTTCGGCGGAGCGAACGGCGGGTTCATCGCGACGCACGACGACCCGCGGTTCGTGATGGAGTTCCCTTCGCGGCTGTTCGGCATCACGCCGACGATCGTCGAGGGCGAATACGGGTTCGGCGACGTCGCCTACGAGCGCACCTCGTTCGCGATCCGTGAGGAGGGCAAGGAGTGGGTCGGGACGGCCGCCGCGCTCTGGGGCATCACGGCCGGCGTGTACCTCGCGCTCATGGGCCCGCAGGGGATGACCGAGCTCGGCGAGGGCCTGATGGCCCGAGCCCGCTACACCATGGACCGTCTCGCGGCGATCCCGGACGTGCGGCTGCCCTTCGGCTCCTCGCACCACGTGAAGGAGTTCGTGGTCGACCTCACCGAGACCGGCCGCACGGTCGCCGAGGTGAACGCCGCCCTGCTCGAGCACGGGATCTTCGGCGGCGCGGACCTCTCGGCCGGGTTCCCCGAGCTCGGCCAGAGCCTCCTCGTCTGCGTGACCGAGGTCCACACCAGGGCCGACCTCGACCGGCTGGCCGATGTGCTCGCGGTGGTGCTCTCGTGAGCGAGACGCACGAGGGCGTCTGGCCGATCGGCCCCAAACCGTTCCCGCGCAGGTTCCACCAGGCGAGGTGGGACGAGCCGGTCATCTTCGAGCTCTCGGTGCCGGGCTCGCGAGGGGTGCTGCCCCCGCCGGTCGAGCCCGAGATCCGCGATGCGGTCGGAGGCCCCGCCGCGGCCCTGCCGCCGAGCGTTCGCCGCACGACGCCCCCGGCGCTGCCCGAGCTGTCGCAGCTCCACGTCGTACGGCACTACGCGCGGCTCGCGCAGGAGAACCTCGGCGTCGACCTCAACGTCGACGTCGGCCAGGGGACGTGCACGATGAAGTACTCGCCGAAGGTGAACGACCAGCTGATCCGGAGTCCGAAGGTCGCCGAGCTCCACCCGCTGCAGGACCCCTCGACCGTGCAGGGCATCCTCGAGCTGCTCTGGCGGCTCGAGCGGTTCCTCGCCGAGATCTCGGGGATGGACCGCGTGACGCTGCAGCCGGGCGCGGGCTCGGCCGCGATCTACGCGAACGTCGCGATGATCCGCGCCTACCACGCCGCGCGCGGCGACACCGCTCGCGACGAGGTGATCACGACGATCTTCTCGCATCCCTCGAACGCGGCGTGCGCGAAGACCGCGGGGTTCCGCGTCACGACCCTGTACCCCGACGCCGACGGGTACCCGGATCTCGACGCGCTGAAGGCGGCCGTCTCCGAGCGCACCGCCGGGCTGCTCATCACGAACCCCGAGGACACCGGGATCTTCAACCCGCGTATCGAGGGGTTCGTCCGCGTCGTGCACGAGGCCGGCGGCCTGTGCTCGTACGACCAGGCGAACGCGAACGGCATCCTCGGGATCACGCGAGCGCGGGAGGCCGGGTTCGACCTCTGCCACTTCAACCTGCACAAGACCTTCTCGACGCCCCACGCGAGCGGCGGGCCCGGGGCGGGCGCGTGCGGCGTGACCGAGGCGCTCGCCCCGTTCCTGCCGACGCCGACGATCGAGCGCGACGGCGAGACGTACCGCCTCGACCACGACCGGCCGCGGTCGGTCGGCAAGATCCGGCCCTGGTACGGCGTCGTGCCGAACCTCGTCCGGGCGTACGCGTGGGTGATGAGCCTCGGCGCCGAGGGGCTGCGCGAGGTCGCCGAGACCGCGGTGCTCAACAACAACTACCTGATGCACGAGGTGCTGAAGATCCGCGGGGTCTCGGCGCCGTACGCGAGGGGCAGGCGCCGGATCGAGCAGGTCCGGTACAGCTGGGAGGCGCTCGCGCGCGAGACGGGCGTGCACTCGGAGGACCTCGGGCTGCGAACGGCCGACTTCGGGACGCACTACTGGACGAGCCACCACCCGTGGGTCGTCCCCGAGCCGATGACGCTCGAGCCAACCGAGTCCTACTCGAGGGCGGACCTCGACGAGTACGCCGCGATCCTGCGGCACGTCGCCCGGGAGGCGTACGACGAACCCGAGGTCGTCCGCACCGCGCCCCACGCGAGCACGGTCCATCGCGACGACCACGCGCCGCTCGACGATCCCGAGCGCTGGGCCGTGACCTGGCGCGCGTACCGGCGCAAGGCCGGCCTCAGCGAGCGGTAGGACCGGTGGCCCGCGCCCGTGTGCGGATCGGCCTGGTCGTCAACCCGATCGCCGGCATCGGCGGACGGGTCGCTTTGAAGGGGAGCGACGGGGCGGAGACCCTCGCGCGGGCCCTGCGGCTCGGCGCGGTGCCCTCGTCCGGCGCCAGGGCGGTGCGGGTGCTCGAGCGCCTGCGGGCGGAGGCCCCCGAGGGCTCGTTCGAGCTCCT
The DNA here is from genome assembly GCA_050259555.1 of Solirubrobacterales bacterium. Taxonomy (GTDB): domain Bacteria; phylum Actinomycetota; class UBA4738; order UBA4738; family HRBIN12; genus HRBIN12. The sequence continues at coordinate 4,088 of JBLNAW010000098.1, read as the reverse complement.
CGTCGCGCCCGGACCGATGGGCGAGGAGCCGGCGCGGGCCGCGGGGCTCGACGGGCGCGTCGTGGGCGAGCTGGCCTCGAGCACGACCACCGCCGAGGACACCCGTGCGATCGCCCTCGCGATGCGCGGCGCGGTGGATCTCCTCCTGTTCGCGGGCGGCGACGGGACCGCGGCCGACGTGCTCGCGGCCGTCGGCGACCACGTGCCGGCGATCGGGATCCCGGCCGGGGTGAAGACCCACTCGGCGGCGTTCGCGGTCACGCCCGAGGCCGCCGGATATCTGGCCGCGATGCTCGCGCGCGGGGTGTCCCTTCGCGAGACCCAGGCCGAGGTGCTCGATCTGGACGAAGACGCGTACCGGCGCGGTGAGATCGCGCCCCGGCTGGTCGGCTACCTGCGCGTCCCCCAAGAGCGCCGACTCGTGCAGCCGCGCAAGGCGCCGACCCCGGCCGGCGAGGCGGTCGCGCTCGCGTCGATCGCCGCCGACGTCGTCGAGCACATGGAGCCGGGGCGGGCCTATGTGCTCGGGCCCGGGACGACGGTGCGGGCGGTGGCCGAGCGGCTCGGCGTGCCGAAGACGCTCGTCGGCGTCGACGTCGTCCGCGATCGGACCCTCGTGGCCGCCGACGTCGCCGAGCGCGACCTGCTCGGGCTCCTGGCTGAGGGTCCGGTCTCGGTCGTCGTGACGCCGATCGGCGGTCAGGGGTTCATCTTGGGCCGTGGCAACCAGCAGATCGGCCCCGAGGTCGTGCGCCGGGTCGGTCGTGAGCACGTGATCGTCCTCGCGACGCCGTGGAAGCTGGCGTCGCTCGAGGGCGCGCCGCTCCGCGTCGACAGCGGCGACCCCGAGGTCGACCGGTTGCTCGCCGGCCACCTCCGGGTGATCACCGGGTACGGGGATCGGGCGATCTGTCGGGTCGAGTGAAGGAGGATCGGATGCGAGGTCTTCAGGGCAAGCGCGTGCTCGTCACCGGGGGAGCGGGCGGGATCGGCTCGGCGACGTGTCGGCGGTTCCTGGAGGAGGGCGCCCGGGTGACGGCGCTCGATCGGGACGAGGCGGCCGCCGAGCGCCTCCGGGCGGCGCTCCCCGAGGTCGAGGTCCTGATCGCCGACGTGACCGACCCGGCGGACGTCGACCGCGCGTTCACCGAGCTCGAGGGCCGCTGGGGCGGGCTCGACGTGCTGATCAACAACGCGGGCGTCTCGATCCGCCACGACTTCGTCGATATCACGGTCGAGGAGTGGCACGCGGTCGTGGACGTCGTGCTGCACGGCGTGTTCTACGTCGCGCAGCGCGCGACGCGCTCGATGCTCGCCGGCGACGGTGGCGTGATCGTGAACATGGGCTCGACGAACGGGCTCGTCGGCTACCACCATTACGCCGACTACAACGCGGGCAAGGCCGGCGTGATCGAGCTCACGCGTTCGATGGCGCTCGAGCTCGCACCGAAGATCCGCGTCAACGTCGTGTGTCCGGGGTTCATCATGACCCCGATGCAGGAGGCCGAGTACACGGCCGAGATGACCGCACGCTACGAAGCCAAGGTGCCGCTCGGGAGGCTCGGGGCGCCCGAGGACGTCGCCGGGCTCTTCGCGTACCTCGCGTCCGACGACGCCTCCTACTGCACGGGCGCGGTCTTCGTGATCGACGGCGGGGAGGCGGCGGGAGGGCTCGCGAGCCAGGCCTGAGCCCGGTGCACCGCCGGCCTTAGGAGGCCTCCTCGAGGCTCTCGGCGAACTGGCTCTCGTACAGCTCGGCGTAGAAGCCGCGGCGCTCGAGCAGCCGCTCGTGGTCACCCTGCTCGATGATCGCCCCGCGGTCCATCACCAAGATGGTGTGGGCATCACGGATCGTCGACAGACGATGGGCGATCACGAAGCTGGTGCGATCGCGCATGAGCTCGGCCATCGCGTCGCGGATCAGGACCTCGGTGCGCGTGTCGACCGAGCTGGTCGCCTCGTCGAGGATGAGGATCTGCGGATCCGCGAGGAACGCCCGCGCGATCGTGAGGAGCTGCCGCTCGCCCTGCGAGACGTTGGTCGCGTCGTCGTCGATCACGGTCTCGTAGCCCTCGGGCAGGGTATGGACGAAGTGGTCGACACGGGCGCCGCGGGCCGCGGTCTCGATCTCCTCGTCCGTCGCGCCCTCGCGCCCGTACGCGATGTTCTCCCGGATCGTGCCCCGGAACAGCCATGGGTCCTGGAGGACCATGCCGAACAGCCGCCGCACGCCGCTGCGGCTCATCCGTCGCGTGTCGATCCCGTCGATCGAGATCGAGCCGCCGTCGATCTCGTAGAACCGCAGCAGCAGGTTCACGAGCGTCGTCTTGCCTGCGCCGGTGGGCCCGACGATCGCGACGGTCTCGCCGGCCGGGACCTCGAGGGAGAGGTGGTCGATGAGCGGGGTCTCGGGCAGGTAGCGGAACGAGACGTCCCGCAGGGCGATGTGACCCTCCGTCGCCGGGAGCTCGGTGGCATCCACCGGGTCCGGTTCCTCCTCCGTCTCGTCGAGGAGCTCGAACACCCGCTCGGCTGAGGCGACCGTGGACTGCAGGATGTTGGCGATCGAGGCCACCTGGCTGATCGGCATCGTGAACTGTCGCGTGTACTGGATGAACGCCACGATGTCGCCGAGCGGGATCGCGCCGCTCGCGACCCGCAGGCCGCCGATCACGCAGATCGCGACGTAGTTCAGGTTGGAGATGAACCACATCGAGGGCTGGATGATCCCGGAGATGAACTGAGCCCGGAAGCTCGCCTCGTACAGCTCTTCGTTCTGAGCGTCGAACTCGGCGATCGCCCGGCGTTGCTTCCCGAAGACCTTCACGATCGTGTGCCCGGTGAACATCTCCTCGATGTGGCCGTCGATCCGCCCGGTGCGCTCCCACTGAGCGGCGAACTGCGTCTGCGACCGCTTCGCGATCTGCATCGTGACCACGAAGGACATCGGCACGGCGACGAGCGAGATCGCCGCCAGGAGCGGGCTGATCGTCAGCATCATGATCAGCACGCCGACGATCGTGAGCACGGAGGTAACGATCTGGGTCAGGCTCTGCTGCAACGAGGTCGAGATGTTGTCGATGTCGTTGGTCACTCGGGACAGCAGGTCGCCGCGAGGATGGTCATCGAAGTAGCGGAGGGGCAAGCGGGCGAGCTTCACGTCGACGTCCTCACGGAGCCGGAACATCGTTCGCTGGGCCACGCCGGCCATCACGTACTGCTGCGCCCACGAGAAGACCGCACTCGCGAGGTAGACCACGGCGAGGAGGGTGAGGATGTGTGCGATCCGTGGGAGATCCACGCCCGCCCCCGGCGTGAAGTCCATGCCCGACAGCATCTGGGCGAGCTGGTCCTGCCCGCTCGCACGCAGACCGGCGATCACCTGCTCCCGCGTGGCACCGGCGGGCGTCTTCGCGCTCACGGCGCCTTCGAACAGCACGTTGGTCGCCGAACCGAGCAGCTTCGGTCCGGCGATCGCGAAGACCACGCTCACGACCGCGAACACCAGGACGGCGCCGAGCGCCGCCCGCTCGGGCCGGAGCCGGCCGCCCAGCCGGCGGGCCGAGCCCTTGAAGTCCTTCGACTTCTCCGGGGGTGGGCCCATCCCCGGGTGGGCGAACCTCGGACCACCGCCCACCGGGCCGCGGGGGCGCGCGTCCCTTCGCTCGCTCACGCGACCTCCTCGGGCGCCAGCTGCGAGTAGACGATCTCGCGATAGGTCTCGCAGGTCTCGAGCAGCTCCTCGTGGGTGCCGAGACCCGCGATGGAGCCCTCCGCGAGCACGACGATCCGGTCGGCGTGCATGATCGTCCCCACCCGCTGGGCCACCACGAGGACGCTGGCGTCGCGGGTCTCGGCGCGCAGGGCCGCGCGCAAGCGCGCGTCCGTCGCGAAGTCGAGCGCCGAGAAGCTGTCGTCGAAGATCAGGATCTGGGGACGCTTCACGAGGGCACGGGCGATGGCCAGCCGCTGCCGTTGCCCGCCCGAGACGTTCGTCCCCCCCTGCGTGATCTCGGCCTCGATGCCGTCCGTCATCTCGGCGACGAAGTCCTTCGCTTGGGCGACCTCGAGCGCGTGCCAGACGGCCT
>JBLNAW010000097.1:0-2796 GCA_050259555.1 Solirubrobacterales bacterium | reverse complement strand
CGGCGCGAGGTCTTGTGGCTCTGCTCGAGGCATCCGGCATCATCCTCAGCTTCAGGGGCGTCAACGCCCTCTCAGACGTGAGCCTCTCGGTCGACGAGGGGACGATTCACGCCATCGTCGGACCGAACGGCGCGGGCAAGACCAGCCTGCTCAACTGCATCTCGGGCGTCTACCGGCCGCAGCGCGGCACCGTCCACTTCGGGGGACAGGATGTCTCGCGCCTCGGCCCGTCGGAGCGCACCAAGCTCGGGATCGCGCGCACGTTCCAGAACATCGCGCTGTTCCGCGGGATGACGGTCCTCGACAACCTGCTGATCGGCCGGCACCTGCACCAGCGGGTCGGCGTGGTGGGCGGCGCCGTGTACTGGGGCCCCGGGCAGCGCGAGGAGATCGCGCACCGCAGGCTCGTCGAGGACGTCATCGACTTCCTCGAGATCCAGCACATCCGCAAGAAGGTGGTCGGGACCCTCGCCTACGGCCTGCAGAAGCGGGTCGAGCTCGCCCGGGCCCTCGCCCTCGAGCCCAAGCTCCTCCTCCTCGACGAGCCGATGGCCGGCATGAACGCCGAGGAGAAGGAGGACATGGCGCGGTTCGTCCTCGAGATCCACGAGGAGCGCGGGACGACGATGGTGATGATCGAGCACGACATGGGCGTCGTGATGGAGCTGTCGAACAAGATCACGGTCCTGAACTTCGGCGAGCGGATCGCGGTGGGGCCGCCGGAGGAGATCCAGCAGAACCGCGAGGTGCAGGACGCGTACCTCGGCGAGCAGCACGAGCTGGAGGTCGGGTGATGAGCGGCCTCGAGGCGCTGGGCGGCGACGAGACGTTCCCGAAGCTCCTCGTCCGCAACGCGCGGACGATCGGCGACCGCGTCGCCATGCGCGAGAAGGAGTACGGCATCTGGAACTCCTTCACGTGGCGCGCGTACCACGACCACGTGCGGGACTTCTCGCTCGGCCTCGTCGCGCTCGGCGTGAAGCCCGGCGACAAGGTGGCGATCATCGGCGACAACCGGCCGGAGTGGGTCTGGACCGAGCTCGCCGCGCAGGCCGCCGGCGCGGCCTCGGTCGGGCTCTACCAGGACTCCAACGTCGCCGAGGTCGCCTTCGTCATCGACCACTGCGACGCGTCGATCGTGGTGGCCGAGGACCAGGAGCAGGTCGACAAGCTGCTCGACATGCTCGACAAGCTGCCGAAGGTCCGTCACGTCGTCTTCACCGACCCGCGCGGCCTGCGGAAGTACCACCACCCGGCGCTCCTCTCCTTCGGCGCGGTGGAGGAGAAGGGGCGCGCCCTCGGCGCGGAGCAGCCGCGGCTGTTCGAGGAGAACGTCGCGCGGACCAAGGCCGACGACACCGCGATCGTCTGCTACACGTCCGGCACCACCGGGAACCCGAAGGGCGCGATGCTCTCCTTCCGGAACCTCCTGTCGATGACGCTCGCCCTCGACGTGGTGGACGTGAAGAAGGGCGACGACGAGTTCGTGTCCTTCCTCCCCCTCGCCTGGATCGGCGAGCAGATGATGAGCGTCTCCGCGTCCCTCGCGAAGGGGTTCACCGTCAACTTCCCCGAGGAGCCGGACACCGTCACCGAGAACATCCGCGAGATCGGCCCGGACGTGATGTTCGCGCCGCCGCGGGTCTGGGAGTCGATGGTCTCCACCGTCCAGGTGAAGATCATGGACACCACCCCCTTCAAGCGCTTCATGTTCGAGCGCTTCATGCCGATCGGGAAGCGGCTCGCCGACAAGCGCTTCGAGAAGAAGCCGCTCACCTTCGGCGACAAGGTCGCCGGGTGGCTCGCGGACGTCCTCCTGTTCCGGGCGCTCCGGGACCGGCTCGGGATGACCCACCTGCGCAGCGCCTCCACCGGCGGCGCCGCGCTCGGCCCCGACGTCTTCCGCTTCTTCCACGCGATGGGCGTCCCGCTCCGGCAGATCTACGGGCAGACCGAGATCTCCGGGATCAGCTGCATCCACCACGAGGGCGACATCGCCTTCCACACGGTGGGCAAGCCCATCCCCGGCACCGAGATCAAGATCGACGAGCGCGGGGAGATCCTGTCGCGGAGCCCGTCCGTCTTCCTCGGCTACTACAAGAACCCCGAGGCGACCGAGGCGACGCTCAAGGACGGCTGGCTGCACTCGGGGGACGCCGGCTACGTCACCGAGGACGGCCACCTCGTCGTCATCGACCGCGTGAAGGACGTGATGAAGCTCGCGGACGGGACGCAGTTCTCGCCGCAGTTCATCGAGAACCGCCTCAAGTTCTCCCCGTACGTGAAGGAGGCGGTGGTGGTCGGCAAGGACCGCCCCTTCCTCACCGCGATGCTCTGCATCGACATGGGCGTGGTCGGCAAGTGGGCCGAGAAGAACAAGCTCTCGTACACGACCTACACCGACCTCTCCGCGAAGAAGGAGGTCTACGACCTCGTCCAGCGCGCGGTCGACGAGGTGAACGAGACGCTCCCCGCCGCGGCGCGCATCGAGAAGTTCGTGCTGCTCTACAAGGAGCTCGACGCGGACGACGAGGAGCTGACCCGCACCCGCAAGGTGCGGCGGGTGTTCGTGGAGCAGCGCTACGACGAGGTGATCCGCGCGCTGTACGCCGACGTCCACGAGGTCCCCATCGACACGACCATCAAGTTCCAGGACGGCAAGACCTCGCGGTTCCGGACCACCCTCCTCGTGCGGCGGCTCGCCGGCGGGAAGCACGGGAAGGCGGCCTAGCGCGCCATGGAATTCCTCCTCCAGCTCACGCTCAACGGCGTCGTCATCGGGTCGATCTACGCCCT
>JBLNAW010000096.1:0-4531 GCA_050259555.1 Solirubrobacterales bacterium | reverse complement strand
GACCAATACGAGTCCGAGGACCAGGAGTCGAGCGACGGATCCAGCGAGGATCAGTCGAGCACCGAGTCCAGCAGCGGCTCGAGCGAGGACGGCTCGGGGGATGACTGACGTCGCGAAGCGGCGCCGCCGGCTCTCGAAGGGTGCACTGCGGGCCTTCGCGTGGATCGCCGGGGGCGCCGCCTTCGCAGCGCCGTTCGCCTCACTCACCCTGTCGCCGAAGCCGGCGACCGCCTCATCGGCCGCACCCTCGCACGCCGGCCGCCGCGTGATCATCGTGAAGAAGATCACCCGCCGGGTGGTCGTGCACCCCGCCCCCACGACGCCCACGGTGCAGTACGTCTACACGGGGAGCGGTTCGTCGGGGTCGAGCGGTTCCTCATCGAGCAGCTCGTCGTCGAGCAGCGCCTCGACGAACCCTCCCCCCGCTTCGACGAGCACCGGAGGCTCGTGATGGAGACGCCTCCCGTCCGCCGTCACCCGTTCCGATCCATGGGGACCTCGGTCGAGTTGATCGCCGGCGAGGACGCGGACGAGGCCGTATTCGATGCCGCGGCCCGGCGGGTGCGAGGGATCTTCGAGCGGGAGGACCATCGCTGCTCGCGCTTCCGGGACGACAGCGAGATCACGCTCGTCAACCGTCGAGCCGGCCGCCCGACCCGCCTCTCCCGCGACCTCGCAGTGGTCGTTGCCGGGGCCCGCCAGGGCGCTGCGCGGGGGGGCGGCCGATTCGACCCCACCGTCCTCGATGCCGTCGTGGCGGCCGGTTACGACCGCGATCTCGACGAGGTGCTCGCCGGCGCCCGCGGTGCGCTCCACCCGCCTCGACCGTGCGGCCGTTGGCGGGACGTCGCGCTCGAGCGACGGGTGCTGCGCCTGCCCGAGGGGATCGGCCTCGACCTCGGCGGGATCGCGAAGGGGTGGACCGTCGACCTCGCCGCCGAGGCCGCCCTCGAGGCGGGCCTGCCCTGGGCGGTCGTGAACGCCGGCGGCGACCTGCGGATGGTGGGCTCGCCCGCGGCCGGCCTCGACGTGCGGATCGAGGATCCCGAGGACCCCGACGACGAGGTCCTGCGTCTCGTGCTCTCGGGCGGTGCGATCGCGACGTCCTCGATCACCCGCCGAGCGTGGGGCCCCGGCCTGCATCACCTCATCGACCCCTCGACCGGCGCGCCGGCTTCCACCGGCATCCTCCAGGCGACCGTGTGGGCGCCGACGTGCGCCGAGGCCGAGGTCGACGCGAAGGACGCGCTGCTCCTCGGCGAGCCGGCGCTCGAGCGCGTCTCCGCCGTCCTCGTGACGGCCGATGCGCGGATCCTCACGAACATGACCGAGCGAGCGGCGGAGGCGGCGTGACGAACTGGAACGTGCTCCGGGCCGCCGGCATCGGCTCGTACCTCATGCTGTGGCTCTCGGTCGCCTGGGGGCTCGCGGCGACGACGGCTCCGTTCGGCAAGCGCGTCTCGAAGCCGACCGCGGCGCTCGTCCACCAGTTCATGTCCACCTGCGGGCTGTTCCTTCTCGCGGTTCACATGGGGGCGTTGCTCATCGACCGGTTCATGCCCTTCGGCTTCGCCGACCTCTTCGTGCCGATGTCGGCCACGTACCGCCCGATCGGCGTCCTGCTCGGCGTCATCGCGATGTACGCGACCGTGATCGTCATCGTCACCTCCTGGCTCCGCAAGCCGATGGGGACGAAGTGGTGGCGCCGGTTCCACCTCCTCGCGATCCCGGTGTTCATCCTCACGATGCTGCACGGGATCCTCACCGGCACCGACAGCGCGCGGCCCACCATGTGGTGGATGTACCTGGGGACGGGGCTCATCACCGCGTTCCTGGTGATCGTCCGAGCCCTCACGATCGGCTTCCGACCCGAGCGCGCGGCGCCGCCACCCCATGCTCGGCGTGTGCCTGAGCCGGTCCGCATCGACGCCTAGAGCAGGGTCGACCGTCCCGAGCCCTCCCGCCGGTCGTCCCGGTGCCCGTCGGGAACACGCCACGGCCACCTCCGCACCCCCTACGATGCAGGTGTGACCGGGGTCTACCCTTCCCATCTCGTGTCCGACGTGGTCCTGCGGGACGGCTCGACGGTCCGGGTCCGGCCGGCCCGTCCCTCGGACTCGATCCGGGTCGAGGACTACCTCATCGGACTGTCGCCCGAGACGCGGCGACTCCGCTTCTGGTCTCAGGCGATCGACGTGCGCACGCTCGCGGCGAAGATCGTCGACGTCGACTACCACGACCATATGACGCTGCTCGCGCTGATCGGCGGGGACGACGGGAAGATGATCGGCGGCGCGCAGTACGTGCGGATCAACGCCGGTCGGGCCGAGTTCAGCGTCTCGGTCGCCGATATGTACCAGGGGCGCGGTCTCGGCTCGATCTTGATCGGGCAAACGGCGCAGGCGGCGGCCGCGCAGGACATCACGCTGTTCGTCGCCGAGGTCCTGCCCGAGAACCACAAGATGGTGAACGTCTTCCGCGCGAGCGGCTTCCCGGTCTCGATCCGCGCGACCCCCGGCAGCCTCGAGGTCGAGTTCCCGATCTCGCTCACCGAGGAGGCGATCGACCGCTTCGATCAGCGGGAGACGCAGTCCGCGGTCGCGGCGGTCCGCACGTTCCTGACGCCGGCGTCCGTGGCTGTCGTCGGCGCCTCGCGCGACTCGTCCAGCATCGGGGGGCAGCTGTTCCGCAACCTGCTCATGGCCGAGTTCCACGGCGCCGTCTACCCCGTGAACCCCAAGGCGACGGTCGTGCAGGGCGTGCCGGCGTACGCATCGATCCTCGACGTGCCGGGCGACATCGAGCTCGCGTTCATCACGGTGCCGGGCCCCCTCGTCGCCGCCGTCGCCGATGAGTGCGGTCGCAAGGGCGTTCGAGGGCTCGTCGTCATCTCGGCGGGGTTCGGCGAGACGGGTGGGGAAGGTCCGCAGCGCCAGGAGGAGCTCCTCGAGATCTGCCGAGCGTACGGGATGCGCGTGATCGGACCCAACTGCATGGGCGTCGTGAACACCGATCCCGAGATCCGCCTGGACGGGACGTTCGCGACCGTCTCTCCCCCGCCCGGCCGGGTCGGCTTCCTGTCTCAGTCGGGCGCGCTCGGGCTGGCGGTCTTCGAATACGCGACCAAGCTCGGCCTCGGGCTGTCGAGCTTCGTCTCCGTCGGGAACCGCGCCGACATCTCCGGCAACGACCTGGTCGCGTACTGGGACACCGACGTGCGGACCGACGTCATCCTGCTGTACATCGAGTCGATCGGCGACCCTCGGCGGTTCGGTCACCTCGCGCGCGAGGTCGGTCGCGACAAGCCGATCGTCGCGGTGAAGTCCGGCCGGAGCGCCGCGGGCGCGCGGGCGGCCGCCTCGCACACGGGCGCGCTGCTCGCGACCTCGGACATCACCGTCGACGCGCTGTTCCGCCAGAGCGGCGTGATCCGGACCGACACGCTCGAGGAGATGTTCGACGTCGCGACGCTCCTCGCGAACCAGCCTGCGCCCGCGGGCGACCGGGTCGCGATCGTCACGAACGCCGGCGGCCTGGGCATCCTGTGCGCCGACACGTGCGAGGCGAACGGCCTCACGGTGCAACCGATCTCCGAGGAGACCCAGGCACGCCTGCGCGAGTTCCTGCCCGCCGAGGCCGCGGTCGCCAACCCCGTCGACATGATCGCCTCGGCCACCGCCGAGGACTACCAACGGGCGATCCGCACCGTGGGCGAGGATCCGGACGTCGATGCCATCATCGTCATCTACATCCCGCCCCAGGCGCACAAGGCGGTCGAGATCGCCCACGCGATCGTCCGCGGCATCACCGACATCGGCGGACGCATCCCGGTCGCGACGACGTTCATGTCCGCCCGCGGCCTGCCCAAGGACCTGCAGGAGGCCGGGACGCGGATCCCGTCTTACGCGTTCCCCGAGCAGGCGGCGATCGCCCTCGCGCACGCTGCCGAGTACGGGCGCTGGCGCGCGAAGCCCGCCGGAGCGCGACCGCACTTCCTCGACACGAAGCCCGACGAGGCGGCGTCCGTGATCGCCGCCGGCCTTACCCGCGGGGGCGGCTGGCTCTTCGATGAGGAGGTCGAGCACCTGCTCAACTGCTACGGGATCCCGCTCGTCCGCTCGGAGCGCGCGCCGTCACCGGATGAGGTTGACGATCGAGATGTTGCCGGCCATCCCGGTCCCGCCGGGCAGGACCACGTTGACGATCTTCTTCGGGTTCAGCGTCGAGGACGTGAACGCGAGGTTCATGATCTCGTCGAGCGACAGGTCGGTCCGCAGGTTGCGGAGGCCGGCGCCGATCCAGTCGAGGATCCGGCTCGGGTCGCTCGCGAACTCCTTGCGGAACTGTGCGAGCGCCGCCACGAGCAGCCGGCCCTGGTTCTCCGACCGGCCGAAGTCGCCCTCGGGCAGCGCGTGGCGTGCGCGAGCCAACGCGAGCGCGTCGCGCCCGGAGAGCACCTGGTCGCCGGCGTCGATCTGCGCGTGGGCGTAATGGTCGTAGACGTCGAACGGCACGTTCATGTGTAGACCGC
>JBLNAW010000095.1:0-3979 GCA_050259555.1 Solirubrobacterales bacterium | reverse complement strand
CGGTGGTCCTCGGGGACCGCGGTCACGGTGAGGTGGAAGCCGTAGTCGATCGCGGCACGACCCTCGGCCTTCCCGTGCCAGGTGCGGAGGGCCTCCTCGGGGGACTCGCGGCCGGCGCCGGCGAAATCGATCACGGTCGTCGTGCCACCGCACGCCGCGGCGATCGTGCCGCTCCCGAAGTCGTCGGCCGAGCGCACGGCGCCGACCGGAAGGTCGAAGTGCGTGTGGACGTCCACCCCGCCGGGGATCACGAGCGCGCCCCCGGCGTCGATCACCTCGCACCCCGTGGGATCCAGATCGGAGCCGACGACCGCGATGGTCTCGCCGTCCGCGAGGACGTCCGCCGCAAGGCTTCCGCCTGCGCTTACGACCGTTCCACCGCGCACGAGCAGCACCGGGGTCCCTCCTCGGCTCGAGGCCTATCATCGTAGGTCGAGTGCCGTTGCGAGGTCCGGGGTTGGCTCGTGGATCGACGGACGCCTCCGTGCTCGAGCGAACCGTGGGACGGTTCCGGGAGGCGGGGGTCGCCCTCCCCACCTTCGGCGAGCTCGCCGACCCCACCACCATCCCCGAGCACATCGCGCGTGCGCTCGAGACCGTCGATCCCGATGCCGCACACCCGCTGAACCTGTTCCGCGTCCACTGGTACAACGGCCCGGATCGCCGCACGCGCGTCGCGGTGCCCGAGCACGTCGTCTTGCCGAGCGCGCTCACCGGGGTCGAGGCCCGCATCGTGGTCGCGCTCGGCGACCGGTTCCCGATGATCGGGGCCCACAAGGTCCTCGCGGCCTACGGGTGCCTCGTGCCCGAGGTCGTCACCGGCGCGTTCGACCCGACGACGCACCGCGCCGTCTGGCCTTCGACCGGCAACTACTGCCGCGGAGGGGTCGCGATCAGTCGGATCATGGGGTGTCGCGGGGTCGCGGTCCTGCCCGAGGGGATGAGCCGCGAGCGCTTCGAGTGGCTCGAGCGCTGGGTCGCCGACCCGGCCGACATCATCCGGACGCCGGGCGTCGAGAGCAACGTCCGGGAGATCTACGACGAGTGCAAGCGCCTCGCGGCCGATCCGACGAACGCGATCCTGAACCAGTTCTCCGAGTATCCGAACCACCTCGTGCACGAGTTGGTCACCGGACGGGCCCTGGCGCACGTGTTCGAGTCGGTGCAGCTCCGCGAGCCGGGGCTGCGCCTGCGGGCGTTCGTCTCTGCGACCGGGTCCGCGGGCACGATCGCCGCCGGCGACCACCTCAAGGACCGGTTCGGCACGGCGATCGTCGCGGCCGAGGCCCTCGAGTGCCCGACGTTGCTCCGCAACGGGTTCGGCGAGCACAACATCCAGGGCATCGGGGACAAGCACGTCCCGCTCATCCACAACGTGATGAACACCGACGTGGTCGTCGACGTGAGCGACCGGGACACCGACGCGCTCAACGTCCTGTTCAACACCGATGACGGCCGAGCCCACCTGCGCGCGCGAGGGGTGGACGACGAGACGATCGCCGCGCTCGACTCGTTCGGGCTGTCGAGCATCTGCAACGTGATCGGCGCGATCAAGGTCGCGAAGCTGCTCCGGCTCGGGTCCGACGACGTCGTCGTGACGATCGCGACCGACGGCGCCGCGATGTATCGGACCGAGGCCGACAAGGTGCTCGCGCGGGACTTCCGCGACGGGTTCGGCCCGGCCGAGGCGGCCGAGGTGTTCGGGCGTGCGCTCGAGGGCCAGACGACGAGCGACATGCTCGAGCTCACGCACGAGGAGCGTGAACGCATCTTCAACCTCGGCTACTTCACGTGGGTCGAGCAGCAGGGCACCTCGATCGAGGACTTCGAGGTGCGCCGCTCGCAGGACTTCTGGCGTGGGCTGCGCGACGCGATGCCTGCGTGGGACGAGGCGATCCGCGAGGTCAACGCCAGGACCGGCGTGCTGGAGGCCCGGTAGGTGGGGCCGGCCACGCTCGTCGTGTGCGCCGGGTGCGGTTCCCGAGCGCCGGACGACGAGCCGTACCCCTTCCGATGCCCGAACGCCGGCATCGACGACGTCGACCACGTGATGGTCCGCGAGCTCGACCCCGACCGGCTCGAGTTCCCGAGCGGCGACGAGCCGAACCCGTTCGTCCGGTACCGGGAGCTCTTCCACGGCTATCACCTCGGGCGGCACCACGGCCTGTCCGACGCCGACCTCGTCGGCATCGCGGAGGACCTCGACGGCGCCGTCGCGAAGGTCGAAGGCCACGGGTTCGTCGAGACGCCGTTCGCGCCGTCGCCGGCGTTGAGCGAGCGGCTCGGCTTCGAGATCTGGGTCAAGGACGAGACCGGCAACGTCTCGGGCTCGCACAAGGCGCGCCACGCGATGGGCGTGATGCTCCACCTCCTCGCGGTCGAGCGCGCCGGGCTCGCGCCCGACGGACCCCCGGCGGACCTAGCGATCGCGAGCTGCGGGAACGCGGCGCTCGGCGCGGCCGTCGTCGCGCGCGCGGCCGAGCGCACCCTCCGCGTGTTCGTCCCGACGTGGGCCGACCCCGTGGTGCTCGATCGCCTCGAGGCGCTCGACGCCGTGATCGAGGTGTGTCCTCGCGAGGACGGCGTACCGGGCGACCCCGCGTACCACGCGCTGCGGCGCGCGATCGCCGAGGGCGCCGTGCCGTTCACGACGCAGGGGCCGGACAACGGGCTCACGATCGAGGGCGGCGAGACCCTCGGGTTCGAGATGGTCTCGGCGCTCCGCCGGACGGACACCGGCCTCGACCGCCTCATCGTGCAGGTCGGTGGCGGCGCGCTCGCGAGCTCGCTCATCCGTGCGTTCGAGGACGCCGCGCTGCTCGAGGTGCGCGAGCGGCTGCCGAAGATCCACGCGGTGCAGACGGAGGGCGGGCACCCGCTCGAGCGCGCGTACATGCGCGTGCGGCAGGCCGCCGGCCACGAGCTCACGCCCGAGGGCATCGTCGACGCGATGGTGTACGCGCGCGGAAACCGCTCGGAGTTCATGTGGGCCTGGGAGACCGAACCGGCGAGCGTCGCCACCGGCATCCTGGACGACGAGACCTATGACTGGGCGGCGGTCGTCGCGGGCATGCTCGCGACCGACGGCTCGCCGCTCGTCGTCTCCGAGGACGCGCTCGGGGAGGCCAACGCGCTCGCGCGCGAGACGACGGGCATCGACGTCGACCACACGGGCTCCTCGGGCCTCGCCGGCCTGGTGGAGCTCACGCGCCGAGGTGCGATCGGGAAGGACGAACGGGTCGCCGTGCTGTTCACGGGGATCCGCAGGAAGGAGGAACCGACATGAGGAGCTTCGCCGGGCGGGACATCCTGTCGCTGAAGGACTTCGAGCACGAGGAGTTCATGCGCGTGTTCGAGGTGTGCGACCGGCTCCTGCCCCATGCCCGCGACCGCCGCAACACCGACCTGCTCAAGGACAAGACGCTGCTCACCGCCTTCTACCAGCCGAGCACGCGCACCCGCATGGCCACCGAGGCCGCGATGCACCGGCTCGGCGGGCACGTGCTCGGGTTCTCGGACGCGAAGATGACCCGCGCCGGCGACTTCTACCAGGAGTCGATCAAGGACACCGTGCACATGCTCGAGTACTACGCCGACGTCATCGCGATGCGGCACTTCGAGCAGGGCGCGCCGGCCGAGGCCGCGAAGCACGCCTCGATCCCCGTCATCAACTGCGGTGACGGCTGGGGCGAGCACCCGACGCAGGTCCTGACCGACCTGTACACCACGTGGAAGGAGAAGGGGCGGCTCGACGGCCTGAAGTTCCTGCTCGTCGGCGACATGCGGATGCGCACGATGCACTCGATCCTGTACGCGTTCTCGCGCTTCGACGTCGAGTCCTACGTCGTCGGCCCGCCGGAGATGTCGCTGCTTCCCGAGTTCAAGGCCGAGCTCGACGAGCGGAACGTCCGCTACACGGAGGTCGGCTCGGTCGCCGAGTGCATCGCCGACTGCGACGTGATCTACATGGAGCCCGTCG
>JBLNAW010000094.1:0-14756 GCA_050259555.1 Solirubrobacterales bacterium | reverse complement strand
GGCACGCCCGAGGTCGCCCTCGTCGCGTACCACCTCCGGCCGGGACGGGTGTCGGGCTGGGCCGCCGGCGCCTACGCGGTGCCCGAGCGCTACGTGGACGCCGTCCGCCGGGCGGGCGGGGCCGCGACGATCGTGCTCCCGGGCGACGAGCGAGCGCCGACCGACCTGCTCGGGCGCTTCGACGCCGTCCTGCTCGTCGGCGGCGGCGACGTCGAGCCGCAGCGGTTCGGACAGGAGCCGCACCCCACGCTCTCCGGCCTCGAGCCCGAGCGCGACGCCCTCGAGATCGCTCTGCTCCGCACCGCCGCCGCGCTCGAGGCCCCGACCCTGTGTATCTGCCGCGGCATGCAGGTGATGAACGTCGCCTTCGGCGGCACGCTGATCCAGCACCTCCCCGACGAGGAGCGGTTCGGGTCGCACGCGACGCCGAGCGGCGCTCACGACCTCCGCCACGACGTCGAGGTCCGCCGGGGAAGCCGGGTCGGGCTCGCGACGGGAGCCGGGCGGCTCGCCTGCTCCTCGCAGCATCACCAGGGCGTCGATCGGATCGGCGACGGACTCGTCCCGACCGGGTGGACGGACGACGGTCTCGTCGAGGCGCTCGAGCTCGAGGGCCCGGGATGGATGGTCGGGGTCCAGTGGCACCCCGAGGACACGGCGGCCGCCGATCCCGCCCAACAAGGGCTCTTCGATGCGCTGATCGACCGGGCACGGTAGCCGGCCGAGGGCCGCCGCACGCTACCATCGCCCTCGAAGGGGGCGAGATGGACGGGCTGAGGGTCGTGCACGCGACGGGTGACGCGGCCTCGAGGGGTCAGCAGATCGGCCGCGAGCTGCGCGACCTCATCAACGAGTCGATCGACTTCTACCACCGGTACCTCTCGCGCCGCGGTGTCTCCTCGCAACAGCTCCAGGAGCTCCTCACGCCGTTCCTCGTCGCCTCGGAGAGCCAGTTCCCCGCCCACATGGCGATGCTGAAGGGCATGTCGGTCGGCGCGATGGTGCCGGTCCTCGAGCTCTTCGCGGTGAACGCGTTCGAGGAGCTCGAGCCCATGCTCGAGGCCCCGGAGGGCGGCCTGCTGTTCCTGCAGCGCAAGGAGGGGTACCTCGAGCCGCCTCCCCCGGCCGACCGCTGCTCGAGCTTCACCGTCGTCGGCGAGGGCACCACGATCCTCGCGCACAACGAGCACTGGCTCGCGGGTGACCGCGAGAACGTCGCGGTCGTGATCGAGCAGCCGGACGACCGTCCCGTGTGGGTCGCGTCGCCGACGGTCGTCTGCTGCCTCCCGGCCGTGGGCATGAACGGCCACGGGGGCGGCCAGGGGATCGGGTCGCTCACGGCCTCGGACGACCGTGTGGGTGTGCCTCGGGTCTTCGTCTCCCGTCATGCGCTCGAGGCGATGGACCGGGACGATGCGGTGACCCGGGCCGGGGTGCCCACGCGCGCGGGCGGCTACGGCCACGTCTACGCGTTCGCGAACGGCGACGCCTTCATCATCGAGACGACCGCTCGGGAGCTCGCGGTCCTCGACGGCCCCGGCGCGCATACGAACCACTACGTGGACGAGAGGCTCGCCGCCCTCGGGCCGGAGCCCTCCGCGGGGAGCCTCGCGCGCCTGTCACGGCTGCGCGAGCTGCTCGCCGAGCGACGCCCCGCCGACGTCGCGGGCGTGATGGACATCCTGCGCGATCACGGCTCGACGCCGCAGGCGATCTGCCTGCACCCCGATCCCGACGAGGGCGAGGAGGCATCCACCGTCATGTTCTCGATGGTCGCCGACCTCGAGGCCCGACGCATGTGGGTCGCGCCCGGCAACCCCTGCGAGACCGCGTACGAGGAGGTCGACCTGTCCGGGGTGCGGTGACAACCCGCTGCCCCGCCGAGACGACGCCCGCATCCGAAGACAAGAGGAGGATCCCGATGGCCTGGACGACACCCCTGCTCTACGAGCGCCTGACCTGGCCCGAGGTGAGGAAGGCAGCGGCCGAGGATCGCGTCTGCCTGATCCCGGCCGGCACGCTCGAGGACCACGGTCCGCACCTGCCGATCGACGCGGACTCGCGCATCGCCGCCGAGATCTGCCGGCGAGCGGCCGAGACCGTCCCCGACGACGTCGTCCTGCTCCCGCCGCTCGTGCACGGGTACACGCCGCACCACATGGATTTCCCCGGCGCGATCACGATCGGGTGGAAGACGTTCGTGGACTACGCGGTCGACGTCGGCGCCTCGCTCGCGCATCACGGCTTCAAGCGGATCCTGTACCTGAACGGTCACGGCTCGAACATCCCGCTCCTCGACATGGCCTCGCGGCTCGTGGGGCTGGACCATCCGGACGTGCTCTGCGCCGCCGCCTTCTACCTGACCGGAGCCGACGGCCAGAAGGTGATCGCCGAGGTCCGCGACTCCGAGATCGGAGGCATGGGTCACGCCTGCGAGCTCGAGACGTCGATCTACCTCGCGCTCGACCCGGATGCCGTGTTCATGGACAAGGCCGTCGACGAGAACAGCTACCCCGAGGGCAAGCATGCGTGGATGGACTGGTCCGATGGGCCGCTGAAGATCATGCCGTGGTGGAACGCGCTCTCGCACACCGGTATCCACGGCGCGCCGACGCTCGCCACGGCCGAGAAGGGGAGGGTGCTGCTCGACGCGGCGGTGACCGAGTGCGTCGAGTTCGTCCGGGAGCTCAAGGAGAAGGCCCTGCCGGTGCGCTGGACACCCCAGGAGACCGCTCCGTGACTTCGCCGACGTCGCCCCTCCACGCATGGATCGGATCGTCCGGCTCGGGGCCGATGGGCCGATGCGGGCGCCGGGAACGCGTGCTATACATCGGCCGGTGCCCCTCGCCGGGGGTCCAAGGGGGATGTGCCCGCACCGTGATCCGTCGTGTTCGTGACCGAGGGTCATCAACTCTGCCCGTAGCGAACATGCGTAGGACATAATCGGGCGGGGGAACGCCCGCAGGGGACGAAGGAGGGCTCGATGCGACTCATGTGGCGCAGGCTGCTGGCACTGGCCGTGGGGGCCGTGCTGTTGACGGCGGGGGTCGGCCAGATCGCGCTCGCGCAGAGCGAATCACCCAGCCCGAAGGGGAAGGTGACCTTCACCTGGGGCAGCACGGGCGAGCCCCTCACGATGAACCCGATGAGCGGCTACCTCGCGATCGAGTTCTACGAATGGACCGCCACCTACCACCTGCTGATCGACTGGGACCAGAACCTCGGCGTCGACAAGAGCAACGGACCCGGGTCCGGCCTCGTCACGAACGTGGCGGTGAGCGACGACGGCCTAACGTACACGTACACGATCAAGGACGGCATCACGTGGTCCGACGGGCAACCCCTCACCGCCGAGGACGTCGCGTTCACCCTGAACCTCTACAAGGGGAACCACGCCTACCTGCCGCAGAACTACCTCACGCTGATCGACGGTAACGTGAAGGCGCTCGACGACACGACCGTGCAGTTCAAGACGAAGAGCCCGACCAGCCTGTACTCGGGCAGCGTGGCGTACATGTACGACTACATCTTGCCCGAGCACATCTGGAGCGACCCGTCGATCGTCGGCGACCACCCGAAGCAGTACCGGAACGTGCCGAACGTCGGCAGCGGCCCGTTCATCATCACGGAGTTCAAGACCGGCGAGTACATCCGCATGGAGCAGAACCCGTACTGGAGCGGCCCGAAGCCGGCCGTCGACGAGATCATCTACCGAATCTTCAAGAACGAGGACGCCCTCGCCGAGGCGCTGAAGCAGGGTGAGATCGACTTCGCCTACTTCACGTCGTCGAACATCTACAACAACCTCGCGAACCAGCCGAACATCGACGTGATGAACGGCACGATCCCGTCCTTCTCCGAGATCGGGATGAACACGGGATCCGCGTACGAGGCGAAGACCGACACGTTCACCCCCCACGGGGACGGACACCCAGCGCTCACCGACGTCACGGTCCGCCGTGCGATCCGGATGGCGATCGACAGCAAGACGCTGGTCGAGAAGGTCCTCCAGGGCTACGGCGTCCCCGGCGACTCGATCATCCCGCCGGTGTCCGTGGAGGGGGCGAGATGGGCGCCGACCGGCGACGAGGTGATCCCCTTCGACATCGCGGGGGCGAACAAACTGCTCGATGACGCCGGGTACAAGGACACCGACGGTGACGGCGTCCGCGAGATGCCGCCCGGCTCGCTCGATCCCGGCCGGCCGCTCGAGTTCCGCTACTTCGTGCGGTCGAACGAACAGACCTCCGTCGACGCCTCGCAGTACGTGGCGCCGTGGCTGAAGGAGATCGGCATCAAGGCCAACGTCGAGGTCGTAACGTCCGGCCGACTGGGCGACATCATCAACGAGGGCACCTATGACCTGTTCTCGTGGGGCTGGATCCCGGACCCCGATCCGGACTCGGCGCTCTCGTGGTTCACGTGCGACCAGCGGCCGCCGGACGGCAGCAGCTACGGGAACAACGACTCGTACTACTGCAACCCCGAGTACGACCAGATGTACGACCAGCAGCGGACGACGACCGACCCCGCGAAGCGATGGGACATCGTCCACGAGATGCAGAAGATCTACTACGAGGACGCCGCGTACGCGGTGATGTGGTACGACCCGGTCCTCTCGGCGTGGCGGAGCGACCGTTTCACGGGCTACCGCCCGCAGCCCGAGCCGGCGGGTGACCCGCTCGAGGGCTGGGGCGGCCCGAGCGCCGTCTGGTGGACGATCCACCCGGTGGGTTCCGGCGCCGCGACGGGGACGGAGACGCGCGGGATCCCGGCCGGAGCGTGGATCGCCATCATCGCGGGCGTCGTGATCATCGCCGTCGCGATCATCCTCATGAGGCGTCGGCGCTCCCAGGAGGACGAGGCCTAGCAGGAACGACGGGAAGGGTCCAGGGTGGGAACGCGCGGATACCTGCTCGGCAAGGTCCTACGGGCGTTCCTCACCCTGCTCTTCGTCTTGGTGTTCAACTTCGTCCTGTTCCGCGTGATGCCGGGCGATCCGGCGTCCCTGCTCCTGCGGGGCACCAGCGCCTACAACCCGCAGAACGTCCAGGCGGAGAAGGAGCGACTCGGCCTCGACAAACCCCTGCCCGTGCAGTTCATCAAGTACATGGGAAGCACGCTCCGGCTCGACTTCGGCGACTCGTTCAAGTACCAGGGCCTGCGAGCGAGCACGGTGATCAGCGAGAGGGTCTGGCCGACCGTCCTGCTCGTCGGTACGTCCACGATCGCGTCGATCCTCATCGGTCTGTTGATCGGCATCTGGAGCGGTTGGAGACGAGGGACGATGATCGACTACGGGTCCCTCGGATTCACCTTGTTCGTCTACGCGATGCCCGAGTTCTGGCTCGGCATGCTCGTGCTGATGGCGTTCGCTGGCGGCGTGGGACCGTTCCCCTCGATCTTCCCGACCGGGGGGTACGACACCGTCGGCGCGGACCTCACGGGGTTCGCGCACGCCTTCGACGTCCTCAACCACATGGTGATGCCCTTCTTCGTACTCACGGTCGCCTACCTCGGTGAGTTCGCGATCATCATGCGGAACTCCCTCATCGACGTGATGGCCGACGACTTCGTCATGACCGCCCGCGCGAAGGGTGTCCGCGAGAACCAGGTCTTGTGGCGGCACGTCGTGCCGAACGCTCTCCTGCCGACCTGGACGCTCACGATGCTGTCACTCGGGTTCGTATTCGGCGGGGCGATCACGATCGAGTACGTGTTCTCGTGGCCGGGCCTGGGATTCCTCACCGTCGACGCGATCGAGAGCAAGGACTTCGCGGTGCTCCAGGCGCTCTTCCTCATCTTCTCGTCGGCGGTGATCATCTCGAACCTCATCGCCGACGTGACGTACATGTACCTCGATCCCCGGGTGAGGGCAGCCTGATGCGCCCCGAGCCGATCGCCGCACCGCCGGGGGGGCCGGTCCCGCCGCCGCCCGACGAGGACCTCGACACCGCGCGGCTGACCCCTCGCCAGATCGCGTTCGCGAGGCGAAAGAGGGCCTTCGTGCGGATGGCGAAGACCTACCGCAAGAGCGCGATGGGCATGTGGGGCCTCGCCATCCTCATCTTCGTCGTGTTGGTCGCCTTGTTCGCGCCGGTCATCAGCGACAAGAACACGATGGTGCCGACCTGCACGTGCACCGGGGCACCGTTCCAGCCGCCGAGCAGCCAGTTCTGGTTCGGCACCGACAACCTCGGTCGCTCCGTGTACACGATGACCGTGTGGGGGGCGCGGATCTCGCTCACGGTGGGGCTGGCGGCGACGGCCATCTCGATGATCATCGGCGCCCTCCTCGGTATCGTGGCCGGCTACTACGGGGGCTGGCTCGAGAAGCTGCTGATGGGGGTCACCGACTGGTTCCTCGTGCTCCCATGGCTCGCGCTCGCGATCGTGCTGGCAGCGGTGCTGGGCCGGTCGCTCGCGATCATCATCTTCGTGATCGGCATCACGTCGTGGCCGGGCACCGCGCGGATCGTCCGAGCGCAGACGCTCTCGGTGAAGACGAGGCCCTACGTCGAGCGCTCGCGCGCGCTCGGCGCGAGCAACTGGCACCTCATCACCCGCCACATCCTGCCGAACGTCGGCCCCCTGATCTTCGCGAACACGATCCTCACGGTCGCGATCGCGATCCTGTCCGAGGCGACGCTCTCGTTCCTCGGCCTCGGCGATCCGTTGTCGGTCTCGTGGGGCACGATGCTGGAGTTCGCGAACAACGCGGGCGCGGCGACCACCGGCATATGGTGGTGGCTCCTCCCGCCTGGTCTCGCGATCGTGACCGTCGTGCTCGCGTTCACGATGTGCGGCTTCGCCCTCGACGAGATCCTCAACCCGAAGCTGCGGGAGCGCTGAGCGGATGAGCGTCCTGTCCGCCCGCGACCTGACCGTCACGTATCACACGCAGGCGGGCCCGGTGCCCGCGGTTCGGGGCGTGGATCTCGACGTGGACAAGGGTGAGGTCGTCGGCCTCGCAGGCGAATCCGGGTGCGGCAAGTCGACGATCGTGAACGCCGTCCTTCGGCTCGTCCCGCCGAAGACGAAGGTCACCGGCGAGATCCTGCTGAACGACGAGGACGTGATGTCGATGAAGCCGGGCCGCCTCCGCGCCGTGCGATGGTCCGGCATGTCCGTCATCTTCCAGGGTGCGATGCACGCCCTGAACCCCGTGCAGCGCATCGGGAACCAGATCGCCGAGACGATCACGATCCATTCGCAGGCCGATGAGCGGGGCGCCCGCGCACGTGCCGGTGCGCTGCTCGAGCAGGTGGGCCTGCCCCCTCGACGGCTCCGGGACTATCCGCACGAGCTCTCGGGTGGGCAGAAGCAGCGCGTGATGATCGCGATGGCCCTCGCCTGCAGCCCCGACATCGTGATCGCCGACGAGCCGACGACCGCCCTCGACGTGATGGTCCAGGCGCAGGTCCTCAAGCTCTTGAAGGAGCTCCAGCGTGAGCTCGGTCTCGCGATGCTGTTCATCACGCACGATCTGTCCGTGCTCGTGGAGGTGTGCGATCGCCTCGCGATCATGTACGCGGGCAGGATCGTCGAGGAGGGCCCGTCGGTCCAGGTCTTCCAGAACCCGAGGCATCCGTACACGTCGGCGCTCTCGGGGGCGTTCCCGCAGATCGGCGATCAGCGGTTCCGGTTGGCGCCCTCCGGCCTGCCCGGCGACCCGCCGTTCCCCGGCAACATCCCCAGCGGCTGCTCGTTCCACCCACGGTGTCCGCTCGCGTTCGACGAGTGCCCGACGATCGATCCCGATCTGTACCCGGCCGGCATCGACCGGCGCGCCGCCTGCCTGCTCGTCCGCGGCGGCGATCGGGTCGAGGCAGCCCCGTGAGCGACCCGACACAGACCGCCGAGCAGCGCCCCGTCGATCCGGACGAGCCCGTCCTCGAGGTCCGCGACCTCCACGTCCGCTTCGCCGGCCGCGTCGGGCTCGGGCAGGGCCTCCTCGGCAGGAAGCCCGTCGAGGCCCGCGCGGTGGACGGCGTCGACCTCCAGCTGCTCCCGGGGGAGGTCCTCGCGCTCGCCGGGGAGTCCGGATGTGGGAAGACCACGCTCGCCCGCACGATCATGGGGCTCGAGCGACCGCGGTCCGGGCAGATCCTGTTCGAGGGCAGGCCGCTCGGCACGAGCTCGAAGCTGCTCCGCGAGTACCGACGCCGGGTCCAGATCGTGTTCCAGGACCCGACCGCGGCGCTGAACCCCCGGCAGACGATCTACGAGTCGGTCGCCGAGGGACTGCGCGTCCACGGCATCGACCGCGGCCCGCAGGACGAGACCGAGGAACAGCTGGTCGCTCGCGCGCGGTCGCGCGCCGGTATGCGGCCGCCCGAGCGATTCTTCCTGAGCTACCCGCATGAGCTCTCGGGCGGGCAGCGCCAGCGTGTGGTGATCGCCGGCGCGCTCGTCCTCGATCCCGAGATCATCGTCGCGGACGAGCCGGTCTCGAGCCTCGACGCCTCGGTCCGCGGCGAGATCCTGAAGCTCCTGCTCGCCCTTCGGAACGAGCTCGGCATCGCGATGCTCGTCGTCACGCACGACCTCGGACTCGCCTGGACGATCGCCGATCGGGTCGCGGTCATGTACCTCGGGCGCATCGTCGAGATCGGTCCGGCCGAGGACGTGCTCACCCGGCCGATCCATCCGTACACGAAGGCGCTGCTCGAGGTCGTGCCCGAGGCCGGCGGCATCGATCGCCCGTTCCTCGCCGGAGAGCCGCCCGACCCGACCCGTGTCCCCGAGGGCTGCCGCTTCAACCCGCGTTGCCCCGAGGTGACGGGCGGGACGGCGGAGGCGGCGCACGTGCTCGACGCGTGCCGGGGGCAGGATCTCGGGCTTGCGGAGCTACGGGCGGGCCACTTCGCCGCGTGTCACCTGATGGCGAGCCTGGCCGGTGTCCCGAGCGCGCCGCCCCCGCCGCCGTTGCCCGGATAGAGCTCGCGCGTCACGACCCCGCCGGGCCGCTCGGCACGCCGGCGACACCCTCGGCGGCCTCGGGCTCCTCGTCGCCGCCCTTGAGCACCCCGAGGATCGCCTCCATCTCGGTGTCGCCCACCTGATCGCGTCCGGCGCCCTTGGCGGCGGCGAGGAGCGTGCGCAGGTTGCTCTCGGCCATCTCGGCCCGGCCCTCGAGCTCACGTACCCGCTCCGCGAGCGTGCGAGCGCGCCGCTCGGCGTCCTCCCGGCCCTCGCGTGCTTCCCGCGCCTCGTCGCGTGCGGTCCGCAGCGCCGCCCGGAGCGAGGAGACCTCCTTGCCGAGCTCGACGAGCCGGTCGATCGCCTCGCGGCCGACCTGCGAGTAGGTGGGACGCCCGCTCGAGGGCTCATCGCGGCGTGGGGCGCGCCGGGGCTTCGCCTTGGCGCGCCGAGGCCGAGCCACCTGCTCCTTCTCGCCCGGCTGGATCGGCGTCGGGTCGAGCAACCGGTAGCGCCCGCCCTCGGCCTCGAGCCGCTTGCGCGCGAGGAGCGCCCGGACCGCGCGGGCGGCCGCGAGGGGCTCCTCGACGCCGATGTCGCGCCCGAGCTGCGTCGGCGTCGTCTCGAGCAGCTCGCCCGGCTGGATGCGGGCGGCGACCGCCGCGAGGAACGCGTTCGCGCGCTCGAGGCTCTCTTCGTTCATGCTCGTATCCTCGCATCCCTGCGCCCGGTGGCGCCAGTCGTCGGCGAGCGGCGAGAAAGAGTGACAAATCCGAGGCGCCCGATTTGACCGCTCGTCCGGGGTCATCGTATAAACCTCCTGGCGCCGCTGGGACCTTCGGGTTCCGGCGGTGCCGCTTTATGCCCTCCCCCGCATCGCGAGGAGACCCGGTGCCCGAGCCCGATCCGGCCCACTTGCCTCTCACGGGTGTCCGCATCGCGGACTTCTCCCGGGTGCTGGCCGGTCCGCTCGCGACGATGCTGCTCGGCGACCTCGGCGCGGACGTCGTGAAGGTCGAGCGCCCGGACGGGGGCGACGACACCCGGATCTGGGGCCCGCCGTTCGTCGGGCAGGACGCCGCCTACTTCCTCAGCCTGAATCGCAACAAGCGCTCGATCGCCCTGGACCTCGGCACACCCGAGGGCGCGGCGTCGGCCCGGCGGCTCGCGCTGTCGGCCGACGTCGTGATCGAGAACTTCCGCCCGGGGCTCATGGAGCGGTTCGGCCTCGACCACGCGAGCCTCGCCGCGGAGCGTCCGGATCTCGTCTATTGCTCGCTCGTCGCGTTCGGCGAGGAGGGTGAGGCGGCGTCGCGCCCCGGCTACGACATCATCGTGCAGGCGCTCTCGGGGCTGATGAGCTTCACCGGTCAGCCGGGCGGCGAGCCGACGAAGGTCGGGGTCGCGCTCCTCGACGTCGTCTGCGGCCTGTACGCGTCGAACGCGATCCTCACGGCGCTCGTCGACCGGCGGACCAGCGGCCGCGGCCGCCGGGTCGTGGTGTCGCTCTACGAAACGAGCCTCGCCGCGATGGTGAACCAGGCCGCGAACTACCTGCTCGGCGGCCTCGTCCCCGGGCCGCTCGGCAACCAGCACCCGAACATCGTGCCCTACCAGCTGTTCGAGGCCGCCGACCGTCCGTTCATCCTCGCCGCCGGCAACGACCGGATGTTCGAGCGCACGTGTGAGATCCTCGGTCGCCCGGAGCTCGCGGCCGACGAGCGCTTCTCGACGAACGAGGCCCGGGTCCGGCACCGCGAGGAGCTGATCCCCGTCCTCGCCGAGTCCTTCCGCGCGCGCCCGGCCGGCGAGTGGCTCTCGGCGCTCGAGGCCGCCGGGGTCCCATGCTCGCCGGTGCTGCGGATGGACGAGGTGTTCGCCTCGGCGGAGGGCTCCCGCATGGTGCAGGAGGTCGACGACCCCGTGCGCGGGACGCTCCGCTTGGTGGCCGAGCCGATCCGGCTCGACGGCGAGCTCCCGCCCGTGCGCATGCCGCCGCCGCGCCTGGGCGAGCACACCGACGAGGTCCTCGGCGAGCTCGACGGGCCGGGGGCGGCGCCGTGACCGCCCTCGAGCGCTGGGCGGAGCTGCTGCCCGGCTGGGGCGTGCCGGAGGAGATCCTCGCACGGGCGCCCGAGTCCCCATGGGGGTTCCCGCCCGAGCTGATGAAGCGCCGAGCCCGTGCGGCGGCCGATCTCGAACCCTCGCCCTCGACCCGCCGAGCCCTCGAGGCGCTCCCGGCACACGGCACCGTGCTCGACGTCGGCGTCGGCGGCGGGGCGGCCTCGCTCCCGCTCGGATCCACGGCATCGCGGATCACCGGCGTCGACGAGTCCGAGGCGATGCTCGTCGCGTTCCGCGAGGCGGCCGGCACGCTCGAGGTCCGAGGGGTGCTCGGCGCGTGGCCGGCCGTCGCGTCCGACGTCGAACCGGCCGACGTCGTGGTCTGTCATCACGTCCTGTACAACGTGCGCGAGCTCGAACCCTTCACGCGGGCGCTCGACGGCCGAGCCCGCCGCCGCGTCGTGATCGAGATCACCGAGCAGCATCCGCTCGCGTGGATGAACGACCTGTGGATGCGCTTCTACGCGCTCGAGCGCCCGAGCGGCCCCACGGCGTCGGACGCCGCGGATGCGCTCGTCGAGCTGGGTCTGCCGGCGCGTCGCGAGACCGAGATCCGTCCTCCGCGCGCGAGCGGTTTCGAGCGCCGCGGGGACGCCGTGTCGCTGATCCGCCGCCGCCTGTGCCTGCCGTCCGAGCGGGATCCCGAGATCGCGGAGGCTCTCGGTGATCGCCTGGCCGAGCACGGTGGCCTGTGGTCCGCCGGACCGACGGAGCAGGCCGTGACGACGCTGTGGTGGGACGCCGAGGCCTGAGGGCTCAGCGGGCGCGCCGCGCGACGTAATCCCGCACGACGAACGCGCCGACCTCGCGATCGTCCATCAGGAAGACCCGGCCGGCGGTGAGCTCGGCGAGGCGCTCCATGAACCGGATCAGGCCCGGCGACTCCTCGAGCATGAACACGTTGAGGGTCACCCCCGCCTTGGCCAGGCGCATCGCCTCGGCGAGCGTGAGCTCGATCGTGCGCGCGATCGGCGGCCACGAGAAGAAGCTCTGCTCGCCCTCGAGGTGCGCGGTGGGCTCGCCGTCGGTGACCATGATCACCTGGCGCGCGGCGCGCGGATGCTCGGCGAGCAGGCGGCCGGCCAGGTTGAACGCGTGGTGCATGTTCGTGCCGTACACGCGCTCGAACCCGGGGGCGGCGAGGTCGCGCGGCTCCATGCGTCGGGCGTAGTCGCTGAACCCGATGAGGTAGAGACGGTCGTGCGGGTACCGGCCCTCGATGAGCGCGTGGAGCGCGAGCGCCATCTTCTTCGCGTGCACGAAATGGCCTCGGAGCGGCATCGAGAAGGACAGGTCGAGCAGGAGCGCCGTCGCCGTCTCGGTGCGCTGCTCGGCCTCGACGAGCTCGAAGTCCTCGGGGAGCAGGCGCAGGTCCTCGGCGTCGCCGCCGCGCAGGACCGCGTTGAACACCGTGCGCTGCACCGCGATCTGGCCGGTGTCGCCGAAGCGCCAGGGCCTGGTCGCGCCGGTCGGCTCGGCCGCGCCGCCGGGATCTCGCGCCTCGTGGGTGCCCTCGCGATCGCGGCGCAGGCGCTCGAACACCTTCACGAGCGCGCGCTCCCCCATCTTCCGCGCGCCCTTCGGCGTGACCTCCAGGCGCCCGTCGCGCCGCGTGAGCAGACCGGCCTCCTCGAGCGCCCGCTCGATGCGCTTCAGCCGGCGGACGTCCTGCACCGCATCCTCGCCGAGCGCGCGGCGCACGGCGTCCTCGTCGACGTCCTCGATCGACGCGCCCGGGTAGTCCTGTGCGGCCGAGCGGTCGAGCTCCTCGTAGTCGTGGAGCCGCTCGAGCGCATCGACCGTGGCCGACAGCGGCGCCTGCCCCTCGCCCTCGCCCGGCTCGCCCGGGCGGTTCCACGCCATATCGGGATACATGGCGGCGAGGTTCGCACCGAGCCGGTCGACCTCGAACGCGAGGTCCATGTCCTTCATCACCTGGTCGGACAGCGCCTGGAGCTCGGCGCGCTGCTCGGGCGAGAGCGAGGCCATCAGTCGAGACATCGCCGCCATCCGGCGCGCCATGTTCTCGAGCAGCTCGTCGAGGCTCTGGGGCCGGTCCGGGAACAGGTCGCCGTACCGCTCCATGAAGCCGTCGAAGTCGTGGGGCTCCCCTCGCGCACGGCGCTCGATCATGTCGTTCAGCTCGGCGAGCATGTCGCGGAACCGCGCGAGCTCCTCGGGCGAGGCGTTCCGCATCCCCTCGGCCATCGTGCGGAAGTGCGCGCCCATGACCTGCTCGCGCAGGTGCTCCATCAGCTCGTCGAACATCCGCTGCGCCTGCGGATCGACGAAGCGGTAGTCCTGCAGCTCGCGGATCTGCCCCGGCGCGTCGGGCGGCAGGGCGTCCAGGAACGCCTCCCGGAGCCTCGCGTCGTCCTCGGCGCGGAAGGAGAGCGCCGAGCGCTCCGTCTCGAGGATCTCCTCCAGACGGTACCGCACCTCCTCGAGCGGTCCGGTCAGGTCGAGCGCCTGGCGCTCATGCTCGCGCGCGGCGCGCACCCGCGCGCGGAGGGCATCGAGGCCCGAGAACCGGCCCCGCATGCCGCGCCGCAAGAGCCGCTCGATCGCCTCGCCGGCGTCGGCGCCCGAGAGCACGTCGTCCGAGAGCTCCTCGAGCAGGTCGGCCGCGGCGAGATCCGGACCGAACGGATCCTGGGAGTCGTCCCACCGCGAGTACCGGATGCGCACGGGGGCCAGCCTACGCCGGGTCGCGCGGAAGGCGGGCGCTCCTGCGCGCCGTCAATCCTCGTCGGCGGCGGTGACCGGACCCGAGGCGCTCGGCAGCACCCGGCCGAGGGACCCTGCGGCTCGCTTCGCGGTGGTCGGATCCAGCGTGCGCTCGCGACCTCCGACCTCCGCCGCGAGGTCCTCGACGCGCATGACCCGGACGCCCTTCACGGTCCGGGAGGATCCGGCGGTCGCCTTGGTCAGGCAGAGCACCGGCTCGACGTGCGTGAAGGTCGAGGCGTCGATCAGCCGGCCGTGGAGCCGCCGCGCCGCGCGCGTCACCTCGCGGAAGCCAACGAGCTCGACCTCGCCGATGCGCAGGCCGGATCCGCTCGGCTCGGCGTACCCCTCGAGCCCGACGATCGCGATCGCGAACGCTCCCGTCACGCCGAGCACGGCGTAGTCAGCGTCCGGATCCTCGATCGCCACCGACCAGAAGGTCCACGGATCGAGCTTGGCGAGCGCCTCGCGCAGGCGACGGTGATCCTCGGGCGTCGGCGCCGGACGCGAGGGACTTCGGAAGAGCCGCACCCGTGGTTCCTACCCGAGGCCGAGCCCCGTCTTCACGGCCCTCGAGGTCAACCCGAAGCAGATGAACGATACCCAGGCGAACGGCACCCACGGCCGGACGGGCCGGTCGATGCCGATGAGCTTGGCGTTGCCCGCCCGAGCCACGATGTGTGCGAATACGAACAGGAGGAGCGGCAGCAGCCCGTAGACGTAGTGCAGGACGCCGCCGAGCGCCGCTCCGGGGGTCGTCATGCGGCGACCCATGATCAACAGCGTGATCCCGAGCACCGCCTGCACACCGGCCACGACCTGGGCGACCGCGAGCCACACCCAGTACCGCTCGCCGGGTCCGCGCTTGGAGATCCAGGCCCCGAGCCCCCAGATCCAGCCGATCGTGAAGACGCCGACCACGACGAAACCGACGACCTCGTGGACGCTGGACACGGCGCGAGAATCCTACTCGGCGCCGCGAT
>JBLNAW010000093.1:0-13030 GCA_050259555.1 Solirubrobacterales bacterium | reverse complement strand
ACCTGCAGAA
This sequence comes from Solirubrobacterales bacterium, assembly GCA_050259555.1. GTDB lineage: Bacteria > Actinomycetota > UBA4738 > UBA4738 > HRBIN12 > HRBIN12. The sequence continues at coordinate 13,020 of JBLNAW010000093.1, read as the reverse complement.
CATCCCCGCGCGAACGGAGCTCGGCCGGCAGATCCGCCGAGCGTTCGTGCCCGGCGAGACCGATCAGGTCCTGCTCGTCGCCGACTACTCGCAGATCGAGCTGCGGATCCTGGCGCACCTGGCGCGGGACGAGGGGCTGCGGGCGGCCTTCGAGTCGGGACAGGACATCCACGCCGCGACGGCGACGAAGATGTTCGGCCTGCCGCTCGGGCAGGTCGATGCACAGATCCGGAGCCGGGCGAAGGCCGTGAACTACGGGCTCGCGTACGGGATGAACGCCTACGGGCTCGCGACGCGCCTGGAGATCCCCCCGGACGAGGCGCAGGAGTTCATCGACGCCTATTTCGCGGGCTTCCCGCAGATCAAGGACTACCTCGACCGGCAGGTCGGGCGTGCCACCGGCGACGGCTTCACCGAGACGATCCTCGGCCGACGCCGGTACATCCCCGAACTCCAGGCCTCGAACCCCCGGGTGCGGGACATGGGCCGCCGGATGGCGCTGAACGCCCCGATCCAGGGGAGCGCCGCCGACGTGTTCAAGCTGGGGATGCTGGGCGTGGACCGGGCGCTCCGGGCCTCGAGCCTGAACTGCCACATGCTGCTCACGGTGCACGACGAGCTCGTGTTCGAGGTCGCGCAGGCACACGTCGAGGAGGCCTCGGCGCTCGTCCGACGCGAGATGGAGGGCGCGTACGAGCTCTCGGTCCCGCTCCGAGCGGACATCGGCTGGGGTTCGAACTGGGCCGAGGCCGTCCCCGAGGGCCACTGAGGACCGCCGTCGTCGTTGACGGCGTTTCCGCAGGACAACTACCATCCCTGAGCCGCGAGGCGCCTCAACGCCACGGCAACTCCCAAGGGCCGGGGCGCGTGCCGCGCGAGCGGAAGGAGATGGTTCCGATAGACGAGCAGACCGTGACGACGAAGGCCGCGCCCGAGCGCGACCTGACACCGGAGGAGCTGATCGAGGCCATGGAGGCCTCGCTCCGCGACTTCAAGGACGGCGACATCCTCGAGGGCGAGGTCGTGAAGATCGACCGCGACGAGGTCCTCCTGGACATCGGGTACAAGTCCGAGGGGGTCATCCCCGCGAAGGAGCTCTCGATCCGCCACGACGTGGACCCCGGCCAGGTCGTGAAGGTCGGCGACCGGGTCGAGGCGCTGGTGCTCCAGAAGGAAGACAAGGAAGGCCGACTCATCCTGTCCAAGAAGCGGGCGCAGTACGAGCGTGCCTGGGGCCGGATCGAGGAGGTCATGCAGTCGGGCTCGACGATCAAGGGCCCGGTCATCGAGGTCGTGAAGGGCGGTCTGATCCTCGACATCGGGTTGCGGGGGTTCCTGCCAGCGTCGCTCGTGGACCTGCGCCGCGTCCGCGACCTCCACCCGTTCGTCGGCACCGAGCTCGAGTGCAAGATCATCGAGCTCGACCGCAACCGGAACAACGTCGTGCTCTCGCGCCGCGCCTTCCTCGAGGAGTCGCAGAGCGAGGGCCGCAAGAAGTTCCTCGAGTCGCTCCAGAAGGGCGAGCGCCGCAAGGGAAGCGTGAGCTCGATCGTGAACTTCGGCGCCTTCGTGGACCTCGGCGGCGTGGACGGGCTCGTCCACGTCTCGGAGCTGTCGTGGAAGCACGTCGACCATCCGAGCGAGGTCGTGGCCGTCGGCCAGGAGGTGGACGTCGAGGTGCTGGACGTCGACCTCGAGCGCGAGCGCGTGTCGCTCAGCCTCAAGGCGACGCAGGAGGACCCCTGGAAGGAGTTCGAGCGCAAGTATGCGGCCGGCGAGATCATCGACGGGCAGGTCACCAAGCTCGTGCCGTTCGGCGCCTTCGTGCGCGTGGCGGCGGGGATCGAGGGGCTCGTCCACATCTCCGAGCTCTCGGACCAGCACGTCGACACGCCCGAGTCCGTGCTCTCGGTCGGGGACCAGGTCCGCGTGAAGGTCATCGAGGTCGACGTCCCGCGCCGCCGGATCAGCCTGTCGATGCGACAGGTCGGCGCCGCGTTGCCGAAGCCCGCGACCGAGATCGAGGAGGAGATGGTCCCGGCACCTGCGCCGGTCGAGCCGGAGGCCGCCGCAGCGGTCGTCGCTCCGGCCGAGCCCGAGGTCGAGGTCGTCGCCGAGCCGCCGAGTGTCGAGGTCCCCATGCCGACCGAGCCGGTCGTCGAGACGCCGGCGCCCCCGGTCGCCGAGCCCGAGCCGGTCGCGGCCGAGGCCGCCCCGACGCCGGCCGAGGAGGAGATCTCGCTCGAGGCGATCCTCGAGGACCTGAAGCGCCGCGAAGGCCGCACGGAGTAGCTCATGCTGCTCGTCGGCCTCACCGGCGGGATCGGATCGGGCAAGACGACGGTCGCTCGGATGCTGGAGGAGCGGGGCGCCGTCGTGTTCGACGCCGACGTCCTCGCGCGAGACGCGATCGGGCCCGGCACGCCCGGGCACGACCGCGTCGTCGAGCGCTTCGGGCCGAACGTGCTCGCCCCGGGTGGCGACATCGACCGGGAGGCGCTGGCGAGCGTGGTCTTCGCCGATCCGGCCGCGCGCCGCGACCTCGAGGCGATCATCCATCCCGAGGTGCGGCGCCTGTTCGCCGAGAGCACCGAGGAGTTCCGGGACACGGACGCGGTCGTCGTGTTCAGCGCGCCGCTCCTCGTCGAGACCGGGATGCACACGGCCTTCGAGGTGTTGATCGTCGTCTCGGCGCCCGTCGAGACGCAAGTGGATCGGCTGCTGCGCGACCGCGGGATGTCGGAGCCCGCGATCCGGGGACGGATCGGGGCCCAGCTGCCGCTCGAGGAGAAGGCCGAGGTCGCGGACATCCTCATCGACAACGAGGGGACCCTCGAGGAGCTCGAGGGGCAGGTCGAGCGCGTGTGGACCGAGCTGCGCGCTCGAGCGGCCGCGACGTCGGTCTGAGCGGCGGGGACGGATATCGTGAACGCCGTGACCACCTCGGCCGTCTTCTTCGACGCCGGAGAGACGCTCGTCCATCCGCACCCCACCTTCCCCGACCTGTTCGCGGCGATCCTGCAGCGGGAAGGTCACGCCGTCTCCGCCGAGACGATCCGCGACCGGATCCATGTCGTCTTCGATCGCTTCAAGCGGGCGGCGGACGAGGAAGAGCTCTGGACGACGACCCTGGAGAAGTCGCGGGCGTTCTGGCACGACGTCTACGCGATCTTCCTGCGGGATCTCGGCATCGACGGGGGAGACGGTCTGATCGACCGCGTCTACGAGGCGTTCACCGACCGCGCGAACTACCGCCTGTTCGACGACGTGCGGCCGGCGCTCGACCGCCTGCGGGACGCGGGGCTCGAGCTCGGCGTCGTCTCGAACTTCGAGGCGTGGCTCGAGCAGCTGCTCGAGGAGCTGGGCGTGATCGGGTACTTCCGCGTTCGCGTGATCTCGGGGGCGGAGGGGATCGAGAAGCCCGATCCCCGCATCTTCCGCCTCGCGATGGACCGCGCGGGCGTCCGACCCGAGGAGTCGGTCTACGTGGGCGACAACCCCGAGTTCGACGTGGATCCGGCCGCGGCGGTCGGGATGCTCCCCGTGCTGATCGACCGGCGCGATCGGTTCCCCGACGCGCCGGGTCTGCGTATCACGTCGATGGAGGAGCTGCCGGGGGTGCTCGGGCGGTGAGCGGGGGCGAGCGGGTGTTCACGGTGGACGAGGCGAACGTGATGCTCCCGGACCTGCGGGAGCGCCTCGCGCGCGTTCGCGACGCCCGCGAGACCGTGATCCGCACCTCGATCCTCGTGAAGGAACGCGTGGCGAGCGACGGCGGGGGGATCGCCGGCGAGCCCGCGTACTTCGAGGCGGCGCGGGTGCTGCGCTCCGAGCTCGAGCACCTCGCCGAGGTCGACGTCGTCCTGCGCGACCCGGACTCGGGTCTCGTGGACTTCCTGGGCGAGGTCGAGGGCCGCCGCGTCTGGCTCTGCTGGCGAGCCGACGAGGACGGGGTGACCCACTTCCACGAGCTCGACTCCGGGTTCGCCGCGAGGAAGCCGCTGTGAGCGAGCGGAGCCGCGTCGTCGTCATGGGCGCGACCGCCGAGGAGCCGCCGCCGGGCATCCACGTCGTCGAGGAGGTGGTGGACCTCGCGTACGCGGATTCGCCCGAGGCGCTGTCCGCGGCGCTCGAGGGCGCCGACGTCCTGCTCACGTGGCGATCCGGGCGTAGGCTGCTCGAGCCCGCGTGGGGGAGCGCCGGCTCGCTGAAGTGGATCCAAGCGGTCTCGGCGGGGGTGGACGGGCTCCTGTTCCCCGAGCTCGTCGAGAGCTACGTCGTGCTGACGAACGCCCGAGGCGTGTTCGACGGGGCGCTCGCCGAGCACGTGATGGCGATGATCCTGCTCTTCGCGAAGGACGTGCTCGGACTCGTGGAGCGCCAGCGCGCCCGCGAGTGGCGGAACCGGGACGCCGAGACGCTCGAGGCCAAGCACCTGCTCGTCGTCGGGGTCGGCCCGATCGGCCGGGCGGTGGGCAAGGCGGGGAGGGCCTTCGGCATGCTCGTGCGGGGGATGGGGCGGACGGCGAAGCCGGGCGACGTCGTGTTCAGCACCGTGATGGGGATCGACGAGCTCCACGACGGCCTCGCGTGGGCCGACTACGTGGTCGACGTGCTCCCCGCCACGCCGACGACGCACCACGTGTTCGACGCCAACGCCTTCGCCGCGATGAACCCGTGGGCTCGGTTCGTGAACGTGGGTCGCGGGAGCACGGTCGACGAGGCGGCGCTCGTCGAGGCGCTGCGCACGCGCGCGATCTCGGCCGCGGCGCTCGACGTGTTCGAGGACGAGCCGCTCCCGCAGGACAGCCCGCTCTGGACCTTGCCGAACGCCGTCGTCTCGCCGCACGTCGCCGGCGATTTCGCCGGATGGCGCGAGTCGGTCGTGGAGATCTTCGTCCAGAACCTCGAGCGGTACCTCACGGGCGACCCGCTCCTCAACGTCGTGGACAAACGGCTGGGGTTCGTGCCGTGAGCCTGCGACCGGACGGAGCCGCGATCGTCGCTCGGGACCTGCGCAAGACGTACGGGGACACGGAGGCGCTCCGAGGGATCGATCTGCATGTCGACCGCGGGGAGATCTTCGCGCTCGTCGGACCGAACGGCGCCGGCAAGACCACGGCGACCGAGATCCTGGAGGGCTACCGCGAGCGCACCAGCGGCGAGGTCCGCGTGCTCGGCCGCAACCCGATGCGGTTCGACCGCGAGACCCGAGCGCGGATCGGCATCGTCCTGCAGTCCACCGGCGTGGACCCGTACCTCACGGTGGCCGAGACCGTGGACCTTTACCGCGGCTACTACCCAACCCCGCGCCCGCGGGACGAGGTGCTCGATCTGGTGGGGCTCGAGGAAGAGAAGGACACGAGCGTCTTGCGCCTTTCCGGCGGACAGCAGCGGCGGCTCGACGTCGCGATCGCGCTCGCCGGCGATCCCGAGCTGCTGTTCCTCGACGAGCCGACCGCCGGCTTCGACCCGGCGGCGCGGCGCAACGCGTGGGCGATCGTGCGGAGCCTCGCCGACCTCGGCAAGACCGTGTTCCTCACGACGCACTTCATGGACGAGGCGCAGGTGCTGGCGGATCGCGTGGCCGTGATCAGCAACGGCGAGATCGTGGCCGAGGGACCGCCCTCGGCGCTCGGAGGGCGCGATCTCGGCCGCACGACGATCCGGTTCCGAGCGGCCGACTACACGGGCATGCCGACGCTCGGCTTCCGCCAGCTCCCCGACGGGACGCTCGAGCTCAGCACGGAGGAGCCGACCTGGATCCTCCACGAGCTCACGACGTGGGCGGTCGCGCGTGGCCACCAGCTCGACTCGCTCGAGGTCCACCGCCCCACGCTCGAGGACGTCTACCTGCGGCTCACCGGCGAGGAGGAGACGCAGCCGTGAGCGAGGTCCGACTCCTGCTCCGCCAGGTCGCCTACACGAACCGAGCCTTCTGGCGGAACCCGGCGGCCGCCTTCTTCACGTTCGCGTTCCCGCTCGTCTGTCTGATCATCTTCACCGCGCTGTTCGGCAACGACCCGACGAAGCTCGGTGGGACGACGGTCACCGGCGCCTCGTTCTACGTGCCGGCGATGGCGGTGTTCGGGGCGGTCTCGGCCTGCTACACGAACATCGCGATGAGCGTCACGTTCCAGCGGGACGCCGGGATCCTGAAGCGCGTGGCCGGCACGCCCCTGCCCGGGTGGATCTACCTCCTCGGCCGCGTCCTCCACGCGATGGGCGTGGCGCTCGTGCTCGTGGTGATCTGTCTGGTGTTCGGGGCCGTCTTCTACGATGCGGAGCTCCCGTCGCTCTCGGGCACCTTCGAGCTGCTCGTCGCGCTGCTCGTCGGAGGGGCGAGCTTCTCGGCGCTCGGTCTCGCCGCGACCACGATCGTGCCGAACGCCGACGCCGCGCCGGCGATCGTGAACGCGACGATCCTGCCGGTCCTGTTCCTGTCGGATGTGTTCATCAACACGACGCAGGCGTCCGCCTGGGTGCAGTGGATCGGGAAGATCTTCCCCGTGAAGCACTTCGCCGAGGCCCTCCAGGCCTCGGTCCTGCCACAGGTGGTGTCCTGGCGCTGGTCGAACGTGCTGATCGTGGCGGTCTGGGGGGTATTCGGGCTGCTCGTGGCGGTGCGCCGGTTCCGATGGGAGCCGAGCAGGTAGCGCCGGCAACCGGCGCGAGGCCCTGTGCTACGCTCGGCCACCAGGGACGACGTGTCCCTTCCGTGAAGATCCGAGGGGGTTCGACGATGCGCAAGATCCTTGCTCTCGTCGCGGTGGCGGGGTTCCTGCTCGCCGCGTGCGCGAAGGACGAGCCGACGATCGGCGGCACGACGGGGACCGGCGCGACCGGCTCGACCGCGACGAGCGGCGCCACCGGGAGCACCGCGCCCGCCACGGCGGCCGAGTGCGCGCAGCAGAACGCGAGCGCCCTGGTGACCTCGGGCGCGCTCACGATCGGCACGGACAACCCCGCGTACCCCCCGTACTTCCAGGGCGGGACCGAGAAGGGCTCCGACTGGAAGATCAACGACCCGAACACGGGCAAGGGCTTCGAGTCGGCCGTCGGATACGAGATCGCGAAGCGGATGGGCTTCCCGACGGTGAGCTGGGTCGTCGTGCCGTTCAAGGAGTCGTACGCGCCGGGGCCGAAGAGCTTCGACCTGGACCTGAACCAGGTGTCGTACAAGCCGGCGCGTGCCGAAGCCGTCGACTTCAGCGAGAGCTACTACGACGTGACCCAGGCGCTGGTGATCCGCAAGGACATGCCGATCGCGAACGCCACGTCCATCGCGGACCTGAAGGGATACACGCTCGCGGCGCCGCTCGGCACGACGAGCCTCGATGTCATCAACGAGGTGATCCAGCCGGACACGGACGCCGCCGTCTATCAAACGCTCGCGGATTCCGTTGCGGCCCTGAACGCGAAGCAGGTGGACGGGGTGATGGTCGATCTGCCGACCGCGCTCTACCTGGCGGATCCCTACGTCCAGGAGGCGAAGGACAGCACCGTCCTCGCGCAGTTCCCGACCCCCCAGGGCTCGGCGCAGGAGTACTTCGGAGCGGTCCTGCCGAAGGACAGCGCCCTCACCGCGTGCGTCGACCTCGCGCTGCAGGAGATGAAGGCCGACGGCACGCTCGAGGCCATCACGACCGAGTGGCTGAGCCAGAAGACGAACGTCGGCGAGGTCCCCGAGTTCACGAGCTGAGCCGCCGGGTCGCGTGTAGCGGTGGCGTCGATCCAAGACCCGGGCGTCGATCTCCTGGACGGGAGTCGGCGCCCGCGTCTGTTCCGTGACACGTTCAAGCGGGAGGGCGCCAAAGGGGTCGCGGTCGCGACGGTGAGCACCGTCGTGGTGCTCGGCGCGATGGTCTACGTCGCCCTGCACTCGCGGTACTGGCCGGACGTCAAACAGGAGTTCTTCAACGGGGAGCGGTTCGCCGAGGCGTTCCCGGACATCCTGCGCGCGTTCCGCCGCAACATCGCGTACTTCTTGGTCGCCGAGCCGATCATCCTGGCGTGGGCGCTCACCCTCGCCGTCCTCCGCTCGATCCGAGGCCCGGTGTTCTTCCCGCTCCGGCTCCTCGCCACCATCTACGTCGATCTCTTCCGCGGGGTACCGACGCTGCTCGTCGTCTACCTCCTCGGGTTCGGCCTCCCCGCGCTCCAGATCCCGGGACTGCCGGTGGAGGGGTGGTTCTGGGGGATGGCGGGACTGATCCTCAGCTACTCCGCCTACGTGGCCGAGGTGTACCGAGCCGGCATCGAGTCGGTCCACCCGAGCCAGACCGCGGCGGCCCGCGCTCTCGGACTCTCGCGGTTGCAGACGCTCCGGCACGTCGTCATCCCGCAGGCGGTGCGCCGGGTGATCCCGCCGCTCATGAACGACTTCATCGCGTTGCAGAAGGACACGGCGCTCATCGCCGTCGTCTCGGGGGTCCGCCCCGAGGCCTTCCTGATGGGGCAGATCTACCAGACGGGGAAGTTCAACTTCACACCGATCCTCGGGGTCGCCCTCTGCTTCCTCGTCATCACGATCCCGATGACGCGCTTCACCGACTGGACGCTCGAGCGCCAGCGCAAGCGCCGACAGGCGGGGGTCGCGTGAGCGCGGTCGCGCAGACCGAGGCCGTCCGGATCGACGGCGTGCGCAAGTCCTTCGACGCGCTCGAGGTGCTGAAGGGGATCGACCTCTCGGTCGCCGAGCACGAGGTCATCTGCCTCATCGGTGCGTCCGGTTCGGGCAAGTCGACCCTCCTACGATGCGTGAACCTGCTCGAGCCCGTCGACGCGGGCCGCGTGTTCGTCCACGGCGAGGAGATCACGGCGATCGGTGTCGACGTGAACCGGATACGGCGCTCGATCGGGATCGTGTTCCAGTCGTTCAACCTGTTTCCGCACATGACGGTCCTGCGCAACGTCACGCTCGCGCCGCAGAAGGCGCTGAAGCTCTCGAGGGCGCAGGCCGGGGAGCGAGCCGTCGAGCTGCTCGAGCGGTTCGGCCTCGCGGACAAGAAGGACGAGTACCCGGACCGGCTCTCGGGCGGGCAGCAGCAGCGGGTCGCGATCGTGCGGGCGCTCGCGATGCAGCCCGACATCATGTTGCTCGACGAGGTCACGAGCGCGCTCGACCCCGAGCTCGTCGCCGAGGTCCTGAACGTGATCAGGGAGCTCGCGGCCGGTGGGATGACGATGCTCATCGCGACGCACGAGATGGGGTTCGCCCGGGACATCGCGAACCGGGTGTGCTTCCTCGACGAGGGCGTGATCCTCGAGGACGGCCCACCCCAGCAGATCTTCAGCGCCCCCCGAGAGGCGAGGACCCAGCGGTTCCTCCAGAGCATCATCGAGGCCGGGAGGATGTGACGGCCGAGGCCGCGCCGCTCACGCGCCGAGAGGCGATCCGGGTCCTCGAGGAGGGGCGTGCGAGGATCGAGGAGTTCCTCGACCGGCTCCCGAGATCCGCGATGACGACCCCCGGGCTCGGCGGGGGAGCGTGGTCACCGAAGGACCTCATCGGGCACCTCGCATCGTGGGAAGAGCACGCGCTCGATGCCCTCGCCGCATGGGCGCGCGACGACCGTGCGCCGATCGACGATCTGTGGCGCACGGTCAGTACCACCGGCCTCAACGACCAGGCCGTCCGGCGCAAGGCCGCGTGGTCGCTCCCGCGTGTCCGACGGGAGTCCGAGCGCACGCACGAGGAGCTCATCGAGGCGATCGCCTCGATGGCGGACGAGCGGTGGGGCTCGCCGGCCACCTCGCGGGGACGCAAACCCCTCGGGTCGCGGCTCGGCGCGATCCTCGTCGGCAAGGGACCGTTCGGGCACGATGTCAGTCACCTGGCGAGCCTGCGCGCGTTCGTGGAGCTCCACGACGCGGACCGAGGGCCGCCCGGGCTCGGCGCGCCCACCCGGCGTGTCCGGCGCCCCGCCTAGAATCGGGGCGATGCCCCCCTTCAAGGTCCACGCCGAGTTCGAGCCCTCGGGCGACCAGCCTCGCGCGGTCGAGGAGCTGACCGAGGGCGTCGTCGCGGGGGAGGACCGGCTCACGCTGCTCGGTGCGACGGGGACCGGGAAGACGTTCACGATCGCCCAGGTGGTCGAGCGCGTGCAGCGGCCGACCCTCGTCATGGCACCGAACAAGTCGCTCGCGGCCCAGCTCGCGAACGAGTTCCGCGAGTTCTTCCCCGACAACGCGGTCGAGTACTTCGTCTCCTACTACGACTACTACCAGCCCGAGGCGTACGTCCCGCAGACCGACACCTACATCGAGAAGGACTCGTCCGTGAACGACGAGATCGAGCGGCTGCGGCACTCGGCGACGGCGGCGCTCCTCACCCGCCGCGACGTGCTCATCGTGGCGAGCGTGTCCGCGATCTACGGCCTCGGCTCGCCCGAGGAGTACCTCGGGCAGATCCTGCGTGTGCACCAGGGCGTGGCGACCGACATGGAGTGGGCCAAGCAGCGTCTCGTCGACATCCAGTACGACCGGAACCAGGTGAGCTTCACGCGAGGCAAGTTCCGGGTGCAGGGCGACGTGATGGAGGTCTTCCCCGCGTACGAGGAGACCGGCGTCCGGATCGAGTGGTGGGGCGACACGATCGAACGCATCACGCGGTTCGACCCCATCACCGGCGAGGTCCTCGGCGAGCTGCCCGAGATCACGGTCTACCCGGCAACGCACTACGTCGCGTCCGAGGAGCGGATGAAGAGCGCGATCGTGGGGATCGAGCAGGAGCTCGTCGAGCGGCTCGCGTGGCTCGAGGACCGCGGCAAGCTCCTCGAGGCCGAGCGCCTGCGCATGCGCACGACGTACGACCTCGAGATGCTGCGCGAGGTCGGGTTCTGCTCGGGCATCGAGAACTACTCGCGCCACATCGACGGGCGGGTCCAGGGCGAGGCGCCGTACACGCTGCTCGACTACTTCCCCGAGGACTGGCTCTGCGTGATCGACGAATCGCACGTCACCGTCCCGCAGATCCACGGCATGTTCGAGGGCGACAAGACCCGCAAGGAGACGCTCGTCGAGTTCGGCTTCCGGCTGCCCTCGGCGCTCGACAACCGGCCGCTGCGCTTCGAGGAGTTCGTCGAGAAGGTCGACCAGATCGTGTTCATGTCGGCGACGCCGAGCCCGTACGAGTTCCGCGTGAGCAGGCGCGTCGCCGAGCAGATCGTGCGGCCGACAGGCCTCATCGACCCCGAGGTCGAGATCCGGCCGACCAAGGGCCAGGTCGACGACCTGATGGAGGAGATCCGCCGGCGCGCCGAGGCCGACCAGCGGGTGCTGGTCACGACCCTCACGAAGAAGATGGCCGAGGACCTCACCGACTACCTGCTCGAGATGGGGATCCGGGTGCGGTACCTGCACTCGGAGGTCGACACGATCCAGCGGATCGAGATCATCCGCGACCTGCGGCTCGGCGAGTTCGACGTCCTCGTCGGCATCAACCTCCTGCGCGAGGGGCTCGACCTGCCCGAGGTCTCGCTCGTTGCCATCCTGGACGCCGACAAGGAGGGGTTCCTGCGATCGGAGACCTCGCTGATCCAGACGATCGGCCGGGCCGCTCGGAACGTCGACGGCAAGGTGCTGATGTACGCGGACGACGTGACGGACTCGATGAAGTCGGCGATCTCCGAGACCCAGCGCCGGCGCCAGATCCAGATGGCGTACAACCGGCAGCACGGCATCGACCCTCAGTCGATCCGCAAGAAGGTCTCGGACATCCTGCTCACGATGGCGGTCGACACGAGCAAGGCGACCCATCCGGATCGCAAGCGGCGCAAGCGCGAGCACCCGGAGATGCCGACCGAGGAGCTCGAGCGCCTGATCCGCAGCCTCGAGGAGGAGATGCACGAGGCCGCGAAGGACCTGCGGTTCGAGTACGCGGCCCGGCTGCGCGACGAGGTGTTGGATCTGCGGAAGGAGCTGAAGGCGATGCGCCAGGCCGGGGTCGGCTCGTGAGCGGCGCGCTCGTCGTGCGGGCGCCGCTCGCCTGGCTCGGCGTCTCGTCGATCGTTCGCGAGGCTGCCGTCGTGATCGAGCGCGGGCTCATCAGCTACGCCGGCGCGGTCGCCGAGATGCCGGGCATCGCCGACGCCCAACAGGTGGACGTCGACGGGTTCCTGATGCCGGCGGTGGCCGATCGCCACGTGCACATCGGGCTTGCCGACCCCGCGACGGTCCTGCTCCGCGGGGTCACTGCCGTCCGCGACTGCGGGTGGCCCTCGGACGTGATCTTCCCCCTCGCGGACGCCTCCGAGATGCCGACGTTCACGGGCCCGCTGATCCGCGCCTGCGGCCCGATGCTCACCGCGCCCGGCGGCTACCCGACCCGCGATCGGTGGGCGCCGCCCGGTACGGGCCTCGAGGTCCACGACCCGGGCGAGGCCGAGCGCGCGGTCGCGATGCTCGCGGGGCGGGGCGCGGTCGCGATCAAGGTCGCGCTGAACGCGGTGGCCGGCCCGACGATCGACGACGCGGAGCTGGCGGCGATCTGCTCGGCGGCGCTGGAGGCCCGGCTGCCGGTCGTGGCGCACGCGGAGGGGGCCGGGCAGGTCGAGCGAGCCCTGGGGGCCGGGGTCCGGGAGCTCGCGCACACGCCCTGGACCGAGCGCCTCTCGGACGGGGTGATCGAGGCGCTCGCCAAGCGCACGCGGATCGTGTCGACCCTCGACATCCAGGCCTTCGGCGGCGACACGTCCGAGGCGCGAACGGCGGTCGACAACCTGCGCCGCTTCCGCGAGGCGGGCGGGATCGTGCTGTACGGCACGGACCTCGGCAACGGTCCGATCCCTCCCGGCGTGGACCTGCGCGAGATCCTGCTCCTGCGCCAGGCCGGGCTCGAGGTCGAGGCCATCCTCCAAGCGATGGCCCGCGGGCCGCTCGAGCGAGGCGCGCCCGGAGACCTGCTGGCGCTCGGGCGGAACCCGTTCGAGGAGCTCGACGCGTTCGACGACGTCCGCCTCGTCGTCCGGGGCGGCCGGCTGGTCGCCTGAGGCTTGCGCTGCTCGATCGGAACCGGTA
>JBLNAW010000092.1:0-11558 GCA_050259555.1 Solirubrobacterales bacterium | reverse complement strand
CGACGATCGGCACGCGGTACAAGACCGACTACGAGGTCGACGACGACGGCATCCTGCTCATCACGTGGGCGAACGGCGTGAACTCGATCGTCGAGTCGGGTTGGTGGCAGCCGCACATGGGGGGGCAGGAGGCCGACACCGAGGTCTTCGGCACGTCGGGTTACACACGGATCTTCTCGCCGCACGACCCCCCGGCGGGCGAGGAGCACGCGCCGCAGTCGATGTACTCGGCGCAGATGGCCGAGTTCCTCGGCGCGATCGCCGAGGGACGGGAGCCTCGCCCCTCGGGCGAGGACGGCCGGGTCGTGATGCAGGTGGTCGAGCAGGCCTACCGCTCGGCGGCGGAGATCGGGTGAGGTCGCTCGGTCACGTGCACTTCGCGCTCCGGGTCGCCGTGTCCGTGAACGCCGGCTGCCCCGCGGCCCCGAGCCACTCCCACGTGTAGCCCGCCCGCCCGAGCGTCAGCTTCAAGATCCCGAACGCCTCGTCCTGCGCGGTGACGAGATGCGCCGGCGCCGGGCCCGACTCGAGCGCGTAGAGGCTCTTGCCGCCGGTCCCGACGATGAACTCGCGGATCCCGCCCGCGCGATCCAGGCCGCCCTCCGGGTCCTGCGGCTTCCACCGCTGGTAGTTGTGGGAGTGGCCGTTCAGGACGAGCTCGGCATGTGCGTCGTACAGGAGATCCCAGAGCGGCTTCACGGCCTGGGTCGCGCCGCTGCCCGTCGAGAACGAGAACAGCGGATGGTGCCAGTAGGCCAGCGTGCACGGGTAGTCGACGTTCGGGTGCGTCGCGAGATCCGCTTGCAGCCACGCGTACATCTGCTCGCCGGTGCCCGGGTTCGAGGGGTCGGCGGGCGCATCGCACCCGCCCGTCGCGAAGCACAGCTCCGACGACAGCGAGATCACGTGCCAGCAGGGGAGGTCCGGACAGGCGCCGATGTCGAAGCTGTAGTAGCCGAGCCCGTCCGGGCCCTTCACGTCGCGACCGAAGTAGCGGAAGTAACCGCGGGGCCGCGAGCCGGGGTCCTGCGCGTACTCATGGTTGCCCGGCGAGGGCGCGAGGCGCGAGAAGGCCCGTCCCCACGTCGGGTCGAACCACGTCTGGAACGCACGGAACGCCCCCGTCTCGTACTGGTCGTCGCCGAGCAGCAGGATCTTCGTGAACCCCTGACCGACCACGAGATCCGCCGTGTCGTCGTACCGGCAGGTCGAGGGGTCGCTCCCCGGGTCGCCCTGGCAGACGATGTCGCCGGCGGCGGCGATGGTGAGCCGGGCCCGGGCGTTCATCGGCGGCTCGGCGACGGCGGGGCGGCTCGAGATCGGGACCGTCGTCACGGTCGAGAGCGCGGTCCATGCCGTGAGCACGAGCACGAACCCGCGGGCTGGGAAGGTCGGTCGAGGCACCGAAGGCGATGGTACCTGACCCGTCTCGCGGGGGTTCCCCGGAAGGGGAACGGTCGGGGGTAGCATGGGCCTTCGACGAAAGGGGCCCCTGTGATGACGTCTCGCTCACGCACGTTCGTCGCCGTGACGGCGGCACTCCTGGTGATCGGGCTCGGCCTCCCGGCGTCCGGCGCGTCTGGACCTTGGGGGAGGACGCCGCGGACGGTTCCCACCGATCCGGGGACGCGGGTCGGCAAGCCCCTCCCGGCCCCCGTCCCGGTCGAGCGTGACGCGCTCAGCCGAGCGCTCGAGCGCGGGCGGGTCGACGAGGCGACCTACGCGCTCGAGCGGGCTCGCACGCTGTTCGATCTCGAGGCGGTACGGGCTCGGTTCGGAGCCGTGCGGAAGCCGGATCCGCGCTCGGCGACCCTCATCCTGCGCGATCTCGTCGCGCGGCTGAGCGGGTTGACGCCGTCGCAGCTGCGTCTGGCGCACGCCCTCCTCGCGCGCCCGACGGACGGAGCGACGGACCCGCAAGGCGATGGCTACACCGTTCCCGAGGCCACCCCGGTGTGCTCGACGAACGGATGCGTCCACTACGTGACGAGCACGCCCGACGCGCCGTCCCCCACGGACGTCGATCCCGCGAACGGCATCCCGGACTTCGTCGACGAGACGCTCGCCACCCTCGACGAGGTGTGGACGACGGAGGTCACGACGTACGGCTATCGCCCCCCGAAGTCGGACCTCACCTCCGTGAACAACGGCGGCAGCGCGTTGATCGACATCTACGTGACGCAGCTCGGCGACCAGGGGCTCTACGGCTACTGCACGACCGATGACCCGAACGCCGATCCGGCGAGCGGGTACGCCTACTACGACTTCTCGGCCTACTGCGTGGTCGACAACGACTACGCCGAGTTCCCGCCGCCCTCGACGGGGCTCCCGGGACTCCACGTGACGCTGGCGCACGAGTTCTTCCACGCCGTCCAGTACGCGTACGACGCGCTCGAGGACGTCTGGTTCATGGAGTCGACGGCGACCTGGATGGAGGACGAGGTCTACGACGGGGTGAACGACAACCTCCAGTACCTGATCGACTCGCCGATCTCGACGCCCGATGTGCCGCTCGATCTCAACAACGGGTTCAACGTGTACGGCGACTGGATCTGGCCGAGGTTCCTCGTCGAGTCCTCGGGCGGCGACGCCACGATCGTGCGGCAGGCGTGGGAGAAGGCGGACGCGAGCCCGACTGGCATCGATCAATATGGGATCAAGGCGTACGCGAGCGTGATCTCCTCGATGGGCGCCAAGTTCCGGTGGGCCTTCGCCGACTTCGGGATGTACAACGACGAACCGACCGCCCTATACGAGGAGGGATCCTCGTACCCGATCCCCCCGTACGCGGACAAGGTGAAGATCACCAGGACCAGCGGTGGGGTGAGCGGCAGGGAACGCCTCGACCACCTGACGAACCGGTACGTCTGGTTCATCCCGGGTCGCGGGGTATCGGACCGGGCGAAGCTCTGGGTCTCGATGGACGGCCCGGCGTATCGGACCGGGCCCGAGGCATCGGTCGTCGTGTTCCTCGCGAGCGGCGCCGTCCGCTTCTACCCACTCGTGCTCAACAAGAAGGGCATGGCCGAGATCGTCGTCCCGTTCAAGAAGGGCATCGTGACCGAGGTGGACCTCGTGATGACGAACGCGAGCCGACGTCTCAAGAACGGTGCGTGCTGGGTCGATCCGAGCTGGACGTACTCGTGCGCAGGGTTCCCGAAGGACGACGCCATGACCTACGCGTATTCCGCGCTCCTGCTCCAGTAGGGGAGACGCACCGGGTCGGGCGCGGGGGCCTGCGGGTTCCCGCGCCCGAGTCGTCCCGGGCCGTCCTCAGGACCAGACCCGGAACATGCCGGGCTGCTGCTCGGAGCGGCGACGGAAGCCGTAGCGTTCGTAGAACGGCTCGACACCGATCGCGGCCATCAGTCCGATGAACGCGCCGGGCCGAGCCGAGCGCTCGAGGTAGCTGACGAGCGAATCCATCAGGCGCGCGCCCTGCCCGCGACCCTGGAACTCGGGGAGCACGATCACGTCCTGCAGGTAGAAGTACAGACCGCCGTCTCCCACGATGCGAGCGCAGCCGATCGCCTCGCCCTCATGCTCGAGGACGACCGAGAACAGTGCGTTCGGCAGTCCCGCGGCGACGCCCTCGGCCGTCATCGGTCCCCAGCCGACCGCGGCCCGGAGCCGTTGGTACTCCTCGACCGTCGGATCGCGCTCGACGAGCTCGTACGCGCCCACGCCGGGAGTCTAGGCTCGCGCACCGCCGAGAGCCGGCGCTCGCCGAGGCACCTGATGTCGGCGAGGTGCCTCCCGCTCGCCCGCGATCGCCGCGAGCTCCCTCGAGCCGGCCTGAACGGCTCGGGGCCTTCGGCACTTCGCCTCGGGCCCTCGTTCGTTCCAGCGTGGAGCCGACGTCGAGGAGGTGATCGCATTGTCCTCTGTCCCCGATGGCCCCCCGGACCCCGCGGTGGTCGAGCCGCTGCTCGCGACGTTCCAGGACCCCGAGGTCCCGAGCTCGAATCGGGTAGCCGCCGCCGAAGCGCTTGGCGTGCTCGGGGACCATCGCGCCGTCGGACCGCTCGCGGACGCGCTCCTCGGACCGGACCCGGCGATCTCCCGAGCCGCCGGTCGCGCCCTCGGTCGCATCGACGAGCCGCAGGCCAGAGCCGCCCTCGCCGCCGCGTTCTCGGGATCGAGGTCGTTCGCTGCGGCCCTCGGCCTCGCCGCCTGGCGCCATCCCGACGCGCTCGCACTCCTGTACGAGCGGCTCGCGAGCGGCGACCCGGTGGACCCCGAGACCAGGGACGCCGCTTCCGCCATCGCGGAGCTCCGGGATCCGCGAGCCCTCGGTCCACTGCTCGAGGCGCTCCGCCGCGCCGAGGGCGACGAGAAGCGTCACTACGTGCGCGCGGTCGGGTCGCTCGGCGACGCCCGAGCGCTCCCTCCGCTCCTCGGGCTCATGAGCTATGGGTTGTGCGAGACGGCTGTCCTCGAGGCGCTCGGCCGGATCGGCGACGAGCGCGCCCTCGGGGCGTTGGTGAAGGCACTGAAGGACGAACGCACGGATGTCTGCTCGGCGGCGATCGAAGCGCTCGGTGCGCTCGGTGACCCTCGGACCGACGATGCCCTCCAGGCGTGCCTGGCGCGCCCGGACGCCGACGCCGAGATGCGGTTGCGCGTCTCGGACGCGCTCGAGAGCATCGCCAAGGCGAGTATCTAGGGCTCGGGTCGCGGAGGCATGTTCACCGTCATCCCATACCCTCGAGCGCGGCGCGCATCCCTTCCATCGCGCGGCGCCCCGTCTCCTCGAACCGCGACCGCAGTAGCGGTTCCCCGAGCCGGAGCGGTCCCCGGAGCCGCAGGTCCGCCGTGTACCAGATCCTCGTTCCCCGCTCGGTCGCCTCGAACCGGATGTCGTCGAGCGCGTTCACGGCTGATCCCGTGCCGCGTAGCTCGACGCGACCGGGCGGGTCGAACGCGGTCACCTGGTAGGTCATCGGCAGCCTCCTGCCGTTGAACACGACGGTCAGCGCGTACCGGCTCCCGACCCGCACCGGCCCCTCGGTGAGTGCCTCCGAGGAAGCCACGCCGGGATCCCATCGCTCCGCGTTGGCGAAGTCGCCGACGAATCCGAACACCTCCTCGAGCGGTCGGTCTACCTCGAGCTGCTCACGCAGGAATGTCATCTCGCTGCCTCCTTCGTCAGTGCATCGGTTCCCGCGCAGATCGCGCGTGCCAAGCTGCTAGCGTCGGCGGTCATCTCCAACCCGCAAGGAGCCGCGAGTGATCGATCCCCGCCGCTTGTTGGACGACCTGGTCGAGGCGACCGTCGTCCTCAGCTTCACGGACCTCGGTCCGAAGATCCGCGCCCCGCTGTTCGGATGGGAGGATCTCGACCGGCTCGACCTCTCGGGCCGAGTCGTCGCGATCACCGGGGCAGCTTCCGGGCTCGGCCTCGCCGCGGCGGCGCGCCTCGCGGGGATGGGGGCGGGGCTCCGGTTGCTGATCCGCGACGAGGCGAAGGCGGCTCGGGCGCGCGAAGCGATCCTGAGGCGGGCCCCCGGCGCGGAGATCGGAACGTACACGGTCGACCTGAGCGACCTCGCCTCGGTCCGGCGGACCGTCGACGAGATGACCGAGCGCGAGGGGCGGCTCGACGCACTCGTGAACAACGCGGGCGCGCTCCTGGCCGAGCGCCGGACCTCCGTCGACGGCCACGAGATGACGTTCGCCACGATGGTGCTCGGACCGTTCGTCCTGACGAACGGACTCGTGCCCCTCCTCGAGCGCACGGCAGCCGACGCCGGCGTGGCTCGGGTCGTGAACGTCGCCTCCGGCGGTATGTACCTGCAGCGACTGCACCTCGACGATCTCCAGATGGAGCGCGAGCCGTATCGGGGGAGCCTCGCGTACGCCAGGGCGAAGCGCGCGCTCGTGACGCTCAGCCGGGAGTGGGCCCGGCGCCTGCGGGACCGCAGAGTCACGGTGAACGCGATGCATCCCGGCTGGGCGGACACCCCCGGCGTCGTTGCCTCCCTCCCGACGTTCCACCGTCTCGTCGGGCGGAGGCTGCGAACGCCCACGGAGGGCGCGGACACGATCGTCTGGCTCGTTGCTTCGGACGAGCCGGCGCGCGTGACGGGCCGCTTCTGGCTCGACCGCCGGGAGAGGTCCTTCGACCCACTCCCATGGACACGCGCGGAGGAAGGTGATGCGCTGCGTCTGTGGGAGGCGTGTGAGCGCCTGACGCGCCCGGCGCACTAGTCCGTGCTCGGAGGGATCGTCGGCTGCCCCAGTCGATCGGCGATCCGGACGGAGATCGTGGGTGCCGCGCGAGACCTTCACGCCTCGATCGTAGCCCGGCACACCACGGGTGGGCTCGACGAACCTATGCGCTTGCCGCTGAAATCGATGCACGGACCGCTTCAACCGCTAACGTCGAGCCATGACGAGGATCGCGGTGATCGGCGGCGGGATCGCGGGGATGGGCGCCGCGTGGGCGTTGGACCAGCGCCACGAGGTCGTCCTGTACGAGGCCGAAGCGCGGATCGGCGGGCACTCGAACACGGTCGAGGTCGACGACGACGGCCGAGCGGTCCCGGTCGACACCGGGTTCATCGTTTACAACGAGCGGAACTACCCGAACCTCGTCCGCCTCTTCGATGCGCTGGATGTCCCGACCGAAGAGAGCGAGATGTCGTTCTCGGTCTCCGTGGGCGGCGGCGCGTTCGAGTACCGGAGTCGGGCTCGCGGTCTGTTCGCGCAGCCTTCGAACGCGCTTCGGCCGGGCACCTGGCGGATGCTCTGGGACTTCCGTCGGTTCTGCCTCGACGCGCCCCGAGTGCTGGCCTCGGGCGCGCACGAGACGCTCGGCTCGTACCTCGAGCGTGGCGGCTATAGCGAGGCGTTCCGGCTGGACCTCCTGCTTCCCGTCACCGCCGCGATCTGGTCCTCGGGGCTGGATGACATGCTGGAGTTCCCCGTGACCACCCTCGTCGGGTTCCTCACGAACCACGACATCCTGCAGGTGCGTTCGCGGCCCCTGTGGCGCACCGTGAGCGGCGGGAGCCGCGAGTACGTCCGACGCCTCACCGCCCCTTATCGGAGCCGGATCCGCCTGTCTCGACGCGTCGTTGCGATCGGGCGGGGCGAGGACGCGGTCGAGGTGCGCGACGCCTCCGGCGGACTCGATCGGTTCGATGAGGTCGTGTTCGCCACACACCCGGACACCGCGCTCGAGATCCTGGGCGGCGGGGCGACGCCGCGAGAACGCGCGGTGCTGGGCGCGATCCGGTATCAGAGCAACGAGGCGGTCCTGCATCGCGACCCCGCGCTGATGCCGAGGCGGCGCGGCGCGTGGTCGAGCTGGAACTACCTTGCCGACGGTCGCGGCGAGGCGGACCGGTCTAAGCCCGTCTCGCTCACGTATTGGATGAACCGGCTCCAGAACCTGCGGACGCGCCGGCCGGTCTTCGTGACGCTGAACCCCAGCCGGGAGCCGCGCGGGGATGTGCAGCGCTTCCGATACGCACATCCGCAGTTCGACCGCGCCGCCATCGATGCGCAGCTCCGGCTCCCGTCGATCCAGGGCGTGCACCGGACGTGGTTCGCCGGGGCCTGGTGTGGGCACGGGTTCCACGAGGACGGGCTGCGCGCCGGCCTGGACGTCGCCGCGGCACTCGGGGCGCCCGCGCCGTGGGTGACCGTGCCCGAGCCGGCGTCCCTCGGCGCGGTGGCGGCGTGAACAGCGCGATCTACGTCGGCACCGTGATGCATCGGCGGTTCTTCCCGATGACGCACCGGTTCACGTACGGCGTGTACTACCTGTGGCTCGACCTGGACGAGCTCGACGCGCTCGATCGCTCGGTCGCCGGATTCGGTCACAACCGTTCGGCCCCGTTCGCCTTCTGGGATCGAGACCACGGGCCTCGCGACGGCTCACCGCTCCGACCCTGGCTGGACGGGTACCTGCGCGAGGCGGGGATCGAGCTCGAGGGCGGGCCGGTGCGGATCCTCACCATGCCCCGCGTCCTGGGCCACGCGTTCAACCCGATCTCGGTGTGGTTCGGCTACGGGCCGAAGGGCGATCTGCGCGCGGTGCTCTACGAGGTGTCGAACACGTTCGGGCAGTGGCACCATCACCTTGCGCGGGTCGAGGATCTCGACCCCGCGGGGAACGCGAGGCACGTGTTCGGCAAGGAGCTGTTCGTGTCGCCGTTCATCGACCAGGACGCCACGTACGAGTTCCGGGTCCGGCCTCCGGACGCGAGCGCCGCCCTGCTCGTGCGCGAGTACCTCCCGGCCGGCCAGGTGCTCACGGCGACGCTCGTCGCAAGGCGCCGCGAGCTCGGACGACACGCCCTGTGGCGGGCCTTCGCCACGCACCCGATGGTCACGCTCAAGGTGCTCGGAGGTATCCACTGGGAGGCCGTACGGCTGTGGCGTAAGGGGGCGCCGTTCCGCCGGCACGGCCCCGCCCCCGATCACCTCGTGACGATCGAGCGCATGAGCGCGGAGGTGCGAGCGTGAGCGCCGCCGAGCGGTGGGTCCTGGAGCGGCTCGCCGGGGGACTCCGCTGCGGCTCCCTCGTCGTCCGTTACGCCGATGGGTCGGCCTGCACCTTCGTCGGAGCCCGGCCGGGTCCGGCGGCCGAGGTGGATCTCCACGACGAGCGCCTGATCCGCCGGCTCGTGACGACCGGGGCGATCGGTCTCGCTGACGGGTGGATCGCGGGGGAATTCGACTCCCCGGACCTCGCGTCGGTGATCGAGCTCGGGGCGCTGCACCTGGAGCCGCGCGACCGCCCCCGGGTGCCCGCCGTCCTTGAGCGCGCCGGCCGGGCCGCGTGGAAGGCGATCGGCCCCGCGAGCGTTCCCCGAGGACCACTCCGAACGACCGTCGAGCACTACGACCTCGGCAACGGGTTCTTCCGGGCCTGGCTCGACCGCTCGATGACCTACTCCTCCGCGGTGTTCGCGCGCGAGGACATGTCCCTGGAGGAGGCGCAGCAGGAGAAGTACCGGCGGATCTCCGCGGCGGCCGGCCTGCGGGCGGGCATGCACGTCCTCGAGATCGGGGCCGGCTGGGGCGGGTTCGCGACCCACGCCGCTGGCGATCTGGGGTGCGTCGTGACCACCGTGACGGACTCGCGCGAGCAGGCGACATGGGTGGAGAAGCTGCTCGCCGACCGGGGGCTCGGGGACCGGGTCGAGGTGCGGCTCGAGGACTTCTCGCGGACGCCCGGCACCTACGACGCGATCGTGTCGATCGAGATGATCGAGTCGATCCCACGAGCTCGGTGGCCCGAGTTCTTCCGCGTGCTCGCCGCCCGGCTGGCCGCCGACGGCAGGATCGGCGTGCAGGCGATCACCGTCGGCGATCGTCACTGGGACTCATCGAACGCGAACCCCGACTTCATCCGCCGGTACGTGTTCCCGGGCGGTCAGGTGCCCTCGCCGGGCGTCGTGCGGGCGGACGCGTCGGCCGCCGATCTACGCCTCGTCGCGCGAAGCGGCTACGGGGTCTCGTACGCGCGAACGCTCGCCGAGTGGCGCCGGCGGTTCGACGCCGCCTGGCCGCAGCTCGTCGATCTCGGGTTCGACGACCGGTTCAAACGGATGTGGCAGTACTACCTGTCCTATTGCGAGGGCGGGTTCCGGAGCGGACGCGTCGACGTCAGCCAGATCGTCCTCCAGCACCGCGCGGTCTGATCCCCCACTCGGGATCTCCTCTCGCGGATGGCGCATGCGGATCCATGCCCGAACCTACGCACGACCATCGATCCACGATCCACGAAGCTCGTACGATGGGCCCGTGCAGCACGCGTCGCCGGGTGTGCCGATCGCGAGCGTGTCGAAGACGCTCGACATCCCCGTGCCCACGATCCGGTCCTGGGAGCGGCGGTACGGGTTCCCGTCGCCGGCACGCACGGGGGGCCGACACCGCCGCTATACGGCGTTGGAGATCGAGCAGCTGCGCGTCCTCCGCGACCTCATCACGCGCGGGCACTCCGCTCGTGAGGCGGTGGCGCGCCTCGCCGCTCCGCCGGCTCCGGTCGGCGATCGGGAGATGCTCGAGGCGGCGGTCGACGCCGCGATGCGGCTTGACAGCGACGGGATCCGTTCTGCCCTCGACCGCTCGGCTGAGCGGCTCGGGGTCGAGGGCGCGATCCGCGATGTCGCGTTCCGCGCGATGCGAGAGATCGGGACGCGGTGGAAGGCCGGCACGTGCGACATCGAGCAGGAGCACCTCGCGACCGAGTCCGTGCGCTCGTGGCTCGCGCGTCAGACGGCGATGGCCCCGCCCCCGTTCCGGGCGGATCCGATCGTGTTGGCCTGCGGCGCCAAAGACCTCCACACGATCGGGGTCGAGGCGTTCGCCCTCGTGCTCTCCCGTCGCGGGTGGCGGTGCCGGGTGCTCGGCGCCATGACGCCGGCGGCCTCGCTCCTCGCGACGGTCCGCGCGGTGCGGGCGGTGGCCGCGGTCGTGACCGCGCAGCGGAGCGTCACCCGGCGGGCGGCGATCGAGTCGCTCGCGGCCGTCGACGCTGTACCGGGTGTCCGCGCCTTCTACGCGGGCGACGCGTTCGTCGCCGCAGCCGCGCGCAAGGGCGTCCCGGGCACGTACCTCGGGGAGGACGTCGTCGATGCCGCCGGGGTACTGGAGTCCGCACTCGGGGCGGACCACGGGCGCCGGAGAACCGCTAGGCGTTGACGGGAACGATCGGCTCCGGGTAGCCGATCCGGCGAAGCAGCGCGGGATCCCTCCAGGGAACGAACACGAGCGGCGGCTCCACCTCGGCGAGCTCGCGCACGTAGCGGCGGACGTACGCCGCCGTCGGGTCGTATCGCCTCGCTTGCAGGACCGGATTGAGCGTCCGCGCGCGTCGAGGGTCGGTGCCGGTGCCCGCTGCCCACTGCCAGTTGCCGGCGTCGCTCGCGGGGTCGGCGTCGATCAGTAAGCGCGAGAAGTGACGCTCGCCCTCCTGCCAGGGCCGCCCGAGCCGCCGCGTGAGGAACGACGCAGTGACGAGCCGCGCCCGGTTGTGCATCCATCCCTCCCGGCGGAGCTGTCGCATCCCGGCGTCGACGAGCGGGAGCCCCGTACGTCCCTCGCGCCACGCGTCGAGCGCCCGGTCCGGGGGAAGCGGCGGATCGGCGATGCCGACCGGGTCGCGCAGGTTCCGCCACGCGAGCGTCGGATCCTCCGCGAGCAGCTGCAGGAAGAAGTCGCGCCACGCGAGCTGGCGGATGAAGGGCTCGGCGCCAGGGAGCTCGACCGCCCGCGCCGCGACCTCGGTCGCCGAGATGCATCCGAACCGCAGGTACGGAGACAGTCGGGAGGTGCCGTCGGCGCCGAGATCGTCTCGCCGCCCCGGGTAGCCTGCCAGCTCGCGCCCGAGGAACGCGAGGAGCCGGCGTCGGCCCGCGCGCTCGCCGCCCCGCGGCATGTCGAGCGCGTCGGGGGAGACGGATGTGGGGTCGGGTCGCGGCCCGAGCTCCAGGTCCCGGGGGACGTGGAGGCGCGCGGGCACCGGAACGAGGCTTCGCTGGGGCCGCGCCATCCAGGCGCGGAAGTACGGAGTGAACACGCGGTACGCGGCGCGACCCGGG
>JBLNAW010000091.1:0-9562 GCA_050259555.1 Solirubrobacterales bacterium | reverse complement strand
CGCACCCGGAGCGGCCGTTCGAGCTGCCCGGCAAGAAGCTCGGGGACGACCAGTTCGAGCGCTCGGCGGCCTGGGAGGAGCGGGGCCTGCTCGCGCTCGTGGGCTGCGGGGTCGAGCCCGGCCTGTCCGACGTGTTCGCTCGGTACGCGCAGGACCACCTGTTCTCGGCGATCGACGAGTGCGGGGTGCGCGACGGCGCGAACCTGGTGGTGCACGGGTACGACTTCGCGCCCGGCTTCTCGATCTGGACGACGATCGAGGAGTGCCTCAACCCGCCCGTGGTGTGGGAGAAGGACCGCGGGTGGTTCACGCTTCCGCCGTTCTCCGAGCCGGAGACCTTCACGTTCCCCGAGGGCATCGGACCGGTCGAGTGCGTGCATGTCGAGCACGAGGAGGTGCTCCTCATCCCTCGGTGGGTCGAATGCCGCCGCGCGACCTTCAAGTACGGCCTCGGGGATGAGTTCATCGACGTGCTGTCGACGCTCCACAAGCTCGGTCTGGACAACAAGGAGAAGATCCCCGTCGGAGCGCTGCAGGTCGCGCCCCGCGACGTCGTCGCGGCCGCGCTCCCGGACCCGATGACGCTCGGCGACAAGATGACGGGCAAGACCTCGGCCGGCACCTGGGTGACGGGCACCGGACCGGACGGGAACCCGCGCGAGGTCTACCTGTACCACGTGGTCGACAACGAGGAGACCTACGGGCGTGACGGCGCGCAGGCCGTCGTGTGGCAGACGGCGATCAACCCGGTGGTCGCGTTCGAGCTGCTGACCTCGGGTGTGTGGCAAGGGACGGGTGTGCTCGGACCGGAGGCGTTCGACCCGGTCCCGTTCCTCGACCTGCTGAAGGAGTACGGCTCGCCCTGGGGTATGGAGGAGCGCAGCCCCCGGTAGCTCGGGTCCGCCCTAAGGTTCGGCCCGCGGTCCGCCGACGTTTCTCACAGGGACGGTGCGCCCGAGCGCGCCTTCGACGGACCATGAGCACCTGGAACCGAGATCGGGCGGGGGTGGGGAACGCCGCCGCCCTCGACGAGCTGCTCGAGCCCTCGAGCCTGCTCGAGGCGACCCCGGAGTGCCTGGTCGTGGCCGCCGTCGACGGGCGGATCGTCTACGCGAACCACCGGGTCGAGGAGCTCTCGGGGTTCTCGCGCGAGGAGCTCGTCGATCATCCCGTGGACGGCCTCGTGGATGCGGAGATCCCGCTCAGCACGGAGTCGATCGGGGGCCGGATCGCCGGCTCGTGCCATCGGAAGCTCGGCGAGGACGTGCCGGTCGAGGTGCACCTCGGCGCGGTCGAGGGGCCCGCGGGCCGCTACCTCGTGGTCACCCTGCGCGACGTCTCCGACCTCCGCGAAGGCGAGGCCGCCCGGTTCGAGGCCGAGGCGAAGTACCTCTCGCTCGTCGAGGGCATCCCCGCGATCACGTACATCGATCCCGTGGACGAGAACCAGAACTCGATCTACGTGAGCCCGCAGGTCGTCGAGCTCCTCGGCATCAGCCAGGAGGAGTGGCTCACCAACCCCTACTGCTGGCGCCACCACGTGCACCCCGAGGACGAGGCCCGGGCATGGGACGAGTACGTCGAGGCCTACCGGAACCGGGAGTCGCTGACCCACGAGTACCGGATGGTCCACGAGGACGGCCACGTGGTCTGGGTGAGCGAGCAGGCGTTCATCATCCGCGACGAGCAGGGCGAGCCCTGGCTGATCCAGGGGGTCATCTTCGACATCACCGAGCGCAAGAAGGCCGAGGAGCAGGTCGCGTTCCTGGCGTACCACGACAAGCTCACCGGTCTGCCCAACCGTGCCCTGTTCGAGGAGATGCTCGAGCTCGCGCTCGCGCGTGCCCGCCGGCACGAGCTCGGGGTCGGCGTGCTGTTCCTCGATCTCGACAACTTCAAGCTCGTGAACGACTCGATGGGGCACCACGCCGGCGACGCGCTGCTCGTCGAGCTCGCCGAGCGCCTCCGCGGCTGCACGCGCGAGACGGACCTCGTCGCCCGCCAGGGCGGGGACGAGTTCCTCCTGCTGCTCTCGGACCTCGATCGTGGCACGGGGGTCCTGGCCGGCAAGGACGCCGGCCTGCTCGTCGCCGAGTCCGTCGCCGAGCGCGTGCGGGAGGCCCTCCGCGACCCCTTCGTGCTCGAGGGCACCGAGTTCTACGCCTCGGGCAGCATCGGCGTGAGCCTGTACCCGCAGGATGCGCTCGACGCGCAGACGTTGCTCCGCAACGCGGATACGGCGATGTACGAGAGCAAGCGGAGCGATCCCGGCGGTTTCGTCGTGTTCTCGGCGGACGGCCAGGACCCGAAGGCCCGCCTGTCGCTGACCACCCGGCTCCGCAAGGCGGTCGACGAGCGGCACTGGATCCTGCACTACCAACCGATCATCGACCTGTCCGACGGGCACGTGGACTCGGTCGAGGCGCTGATCCGTTGGCAGGAGCCGAACGGCGGTCTCGTGGCGCCGGGCGAGTTCATCCCGCTCGCCGAGGAGCTCGGGCTCATCGAGGCGATCGGGGAGTGGGTGCTCGACGAGCTGATCCGCCAGCACCTCGAGTGGCGCAAGGATGGGCTCACGGTGCCGATCGGCTACAACCTCTCGCCTCGCCAGCTGTGGTCGGCGCGCCTCACCGACCGCGTGATGGCCAAGCTCCGAGCGGCCGACGTGGACCCCCGCGTGATCACGATGGAGATCACGGAGTCCACCGCGATGACCGACCCGGAGCGGACGCAGCGCATCTTGTCCGAGCTCCACGCCTGGGGACTCCCGCTCTCGATCGACGACTTCGGCACGGGCTACTCGTCGCTCGCGCGGCTGAAGCACATGCCGGTGGACGTGCTGAAGATCGACCGGAGCTTCGTCCGGGACGTCGACCGGGACCGCGACCTCGCGGGGATGGTGCGGGCGATGATCCAGCTCGCGCAGAGCCTCGGGATGGTCCCGCTCGCCGAGGGGATCGAGACCCCGGGCGAGTACGTGTTCCTCCGCTCGAACGGGTGCCGGCTCGCGCAGGGGTTCCTGTTCAGCCGCCCCGTCCCCTCGCGCGAGATCCCCGCGCTCATGCGACGTCAAGGTGGGCTCGCGCCACACCTGTTCGAGGGCCGCTGAGCTCAGGCCAGTCCGGGTGCTTCTTCCTCCAGGTCGTCGAGGCGCGTCACGTCCTGCGAGCCGAGGTCGGTCAGCTCCGAGCAGGGCTCGATCGGCGGCCAGTCGTACGCCTTCGGGTAGAGCAGGATCGCGCGCAGGCTCTCGACGAGCTCCTCGAGTTGGCGGACGAGATCGTTGGCCCGGCAGACCGCGTGACGCAGGGAATCCGCCTGCGCTCGTGCCTCCTCGGCGGCGAGCCGGTAGTGGTCCTCGTCGGCGTCAGGCGGACCGACGGCGAGGCGGTCCGGGGGACGGACCGTGGCACCCATGCTGCCTCCTCACGAGACGGGAGGGTCCCCCAGAGGATATGCCCTCGTCGATGCGCCGGTCCATCCCGCGAACGGGCGTCGGCTACCATCTCGGGACGATGCGCAGGTACGACCCCGCCGAGATCGAGCCCAGGTGGGTGGCGCGCTGGGAGGAGGAGGGCCTGTACCGGGCCTCCGAGGACCGAGCGGACGAGCGTCCCCGCTTCTACGCGCTCGACATGTTCACGTACCCGTCGGGCGATCTCCACATGGGCCACGCGGAGGCGTTCAGCGGCGGTGATGCGGTCGCCCGGTACGCCATGATGCGAGGGTTCAACGTCTTGCACCCCATCGGATGGGACGCCTTCGGCCTCAACGCCGAGAACGCCGCGATCAAGCGCGGCACCCCGCCGGCAGAGTGGACCTACGCCAACATCGACCAGCAGGCCGCCAGCTTCCGGCGTATGGGGATGTCGTTCGACTGGACGCGTCGACTGCATACGTGCGACCCCGAGTACTACCGGTGGACGCAATGGCTGTTCCTGCGACTCTTCGAGCGAGGTCTGGCCTATCGCAAACGAGCGCCGGTCAACTGGTGCCCGAAGGACGCGACCGTGCTCGCGAACGAGCAGGTGATCCAGGGTGCGTGCGAGCGCTGCGGCACGCCGGTCGAGCGGCGCGATCTCACGCAGTGGTTCTTCAAGATAACGGACTACGCCCAGCGACTGCTCGACGACATGAACGACCTCGTCGACTGGCCCGAGCGCGTGGTCACGATGCAGCGCAACTGGATCGGGCGGTCCGAGGGCGCCGAGGTGACCTTCACGATCGAGGAGACCGGGGACGAGGTCCGGATCTTCACGACGCGTCCGGACACGCTCTGGGGTGTCACGTTCTTCGTGTTCGCGGTCGAGCACCCGCTCGTCCGCACGCTCGCCGAGCTCGGAGGGACGTGGGGCGAGGTCGAGCCGCTGCTCGAGGAGGTCCGATCGACCCCCCTCACGCGGCGAGAGGAAGCGGACACGAAGGACGGCGTCGCCCTCGGCGTGCACGCGATCAACCCCGTGAACGGGGAGCGGATCCCCTGCTTCGTCGCACCGTACGTCCTGATGGAGTACGGGACGGGCGCGATCATGGCGGTCCCGGCGCACGATCAGCGGGACTTCGAGTTCGCTCGCCAGCACGGCGTGTCGATCCGCCCGGTGATCCAGCCCGAAGGCGCCGAGTCGCTGGAAGGGGAGACCATGCCCGAGGCGTACCCGGGCGAGGGCGTGATGGTCCGCTCGGGCCCGTTCGACGGGCAGCGCACCCCGGCGAGCATCGGCAAGGTGGCGGCCTGGCTCGAGGAGCAGGGGCGGGGCAAGGCGGCGATCACCTTCCGCCTGCGGGACTGGCTCATCAGCCGGCAGCGCTACTGGGGCGCCCCGATCCCGATCGTGCACTGCCCGGCGTGCGGTGAGGTCCCGGTCCCCGAGGACCAGCTCCCCGTCGCCCTGCCCGAGGACGTCGACTTCACGCCGGGCGGCGAGTCGCCGCTCGCGCGCCACCCGAGCTGGAAGGACGTCGCGTGCCCCCGATGCGGCGGTTCCGCGACGCGAGACACCGACACGATGGACACGTTCGTGGACTCGTCCTGGTACTACTTCCGCTACTGCTCGCCCGGCTACGGGGACGGTCCGTTCCGCCCGGAGGACGTCGAGCGCTGGATGCCGGTCTCCCAGTACACCGGCGGCGTCGAGCACGCGATCCTGCACCTGCTCTACTCCCGGTTCTTCACGAAGGTGCTGTTCGACATGGGGGTGGTGGCGTTCCCGGAGCCGTTCCCACGGCTCATGAACCAGGGGCAGGTGATCTTCGGCGGGGCCGCGATGAGCAAGACGAAGGGCAACATCGTCGAGCCGATGCCGCTCGTCGAGCGATGGGGTGCCGACACGATGCGCCTCACGATGCTGTTCGCCGGGCCCTTCGAGGACGACATCGACTGGAAGCTCATCGCCCCTGACCCAGGCAAGCGTCCGGGCCTGAACGCGTGGCTCGGGCGCGTGTTCTCGGCGGTCGCGGAGGCGGCCGAGCGCGACGCCGCCGAGCCCGACACCCTCGTCCGTTTGACGCATCGCACCGTGAAGGGCGTGACGGACGACATGGACCGCTTCCGCTACAACACCGCGATCTCCAAGCTGATGGTGCTCTCCAATGAGATGCGCTCGGCACTCGACGCGGGGCACGGTGCCCGGGGTGCGGCGGAGGCGATCGTGCCGATGCTCGCGCCGCTCGCGCCGTTCGCCGCCGAGGAGCTGTGGCGCGAGGTGCTCGGGCACGAGGGGAGCGTGCACGCGTTCGCTTGGCCGGGCTACGACCCCGATCTCGCCCGCGCCGATCGCGTCACGCTCGTCGTGCAGGTCGACGGGAAGGTCCGCGACCGTCTCGAGATCGACGCGAGCGCGGACGAGGAGGCGTGCCGCGAGCTCGCGATGGGTTCCGAGAACGCCCGCCGGGCGATCGGCGACCGGCAGATCCGCACGGTGGTCGTCCGCCCCCCGAAGCTCGTGAACGTGGTCACCGTCCGCTGACGTGGGAAGGGTGCTCCGGCCCCCGGACGAGGAGCGATCGATGGACGAGTGGTTCGAGCCCTACAAGATCAAGGCGGTCGAGCGCATCCCGATCACCACGCGCGAGCAACGTGGCGCCGCGCTCGACGACGCGGGATGGAACACGTTCCTGCTGCGCTCGGATCAGGTGACGATCGACCTGCTCACCGACTCGGGCACGAACGCGATGAGCGACCGCCAGTGGGCTGCCCTCATGACCGGCGACGAGGCCTACGCGGGGAGCGCGAACTTCTACCGGCTCGAGGAGACCGTGCGGCGGCGCTACGGGTACCGGCACGTCGTCCCGACCCACCAGGGTCGGGGTGCCGAACACATCGTCTCGGAGATGCTCGTCCGCGAGGGCGACACGATCCCGGGCAACATGTACTTCACCACCACACGGCTCCATCAAGAGCTCGCCGGTGGCACGTTCGTCGACGTGATCCGCGACGAAGCTCACGACCCGCAGAGCCGACACCCGTTCAAGGGCGACGTGAACATCGACAAGCTCGAGAAGGTGATCGAACAGGCCGAGCGCGTGCCGTACCTGTCGATCGCCGGGACCGTGAACATGGCCGGCGGGCAGCCGATCTCGATGGCGAACCTCCGCGCCGTGCGTGAGGTGGCGGACGAGCATGGGATCATGGTGATCCTGGACGCCACCCGGGCCATCGAGAACGCGTACTTCGTGAAGGAGCGCGAGCCCGGCTACGCGGATCGCTCGGTCGCCGAGATCCTGCTGGAGATGTGCGGCCTCACGGACGGCTGCACCATGTCGGCCAAGAAGGACTCGCTGGTCAACATCGGCGGGTGGGTCGCGCTGAACGACCCCGAGCTCGCGGCCGAGGCTCGGAACCTCTGCGTCGTCTACGAGGGCCTCCACACGTACGGCGGGCTCGCCGGGCGGGACATGGAGGCGATCGCCGTCGGCGTCGATGAGTCGGTCGACGACGACCACATCCGCACCCGGATCCTCCAGGTGCGCGAGCTGGGGGAGCGGCTCGAGGCGGCCGGGGTGCCGATCGTGGAGCCGATCGGCGGCCACGCCGTGTTCCTCGACGCCCGCCGCTTCTATCCGCATGTCCCACAGGACGAGTTCCCCGCGCAGCGACTCGCGGCCGAGATCTACCTGGACTCGGGCACGCGGACCATGGAACGGGGGATCGTCTCGGCCGGCCGAGATCCGGAGACGGGAGAGCACCGGCACCCCGCCCTCGAGCTCGTCCGGATCACCGTGCCGCGCCGCGTCTACACCTCGCGGCATCTGGCGGCGGTCGCCCGCTCGGTGGCCGAGGTGCACGAGCGCCGGGAGGACACCCGAGGCCTCGAGATGGTGTTCGAGCCCACCTACCTGCGGTTCTTCCAGGCACGGTTCCGCCCGCTCGGGTAGTCCTCAGTCTCGTCCCGGGGTTCCCGGACGCTCAACCCCTTCGGTCGCAGGCCCGATATCAGTCCTGAGGCCGCGCACCCGGCGGCCCGAGCCTGCTCGCCGGAGGGGACGTGAGGAAGGCAGGAGACCGAGAGGAACGGCCGGCGCGTCCGAGCGGGTTCGACGCCCTGCGTACGGAGCGATGGGTGGCGCTGGTCAGGATCGCCGTCCTCGGCGTCGTGGTCGGGATCCACCTGCTGTCCGGGGAGATCCTGACGTCGAGCGGACCCGTCGTGATCGCGTTGCTGGTGCTCGCGCTCACGCACGCGATCTGGAGCCTCGTGGCCTCCCGCCGAGCCTCGGAGCCGTCGTCCGGCTCGCGCATCCTCAGCCTGGCCGTCGACGTGTACCTCGTGACGACGTGGGTGGTCATGACCGACGGCGCGATGAGCGACTACTGGGCCCTGTACCTGATCGTCGTGGTCTCGGCCGCGATGCGGTTCGACCTTGGCCAGACGATGGTGATCGCGATCGGCATGGTTGCCCTCTACGGGGGACTGGTGATCGTCGACGGCCGTCTGCCGCGAGAGCTGGTGCTCCATCGGACCTCGCTCATGGTGATCACCGGCTTCGCGGTCGGGGTGCTGTCCCAGCAGCGCCTCGTGCACCGGCGGGTCGGCCAGGCGCTCGAGGCCGAGGTGGTCGTGCGCTCGCGCGAGCTCGACCAGGAGCGTGCCGAGGTCGAGCGGCTGAAGCGGGTCGACGTGGCCAAGTCCGAGTTCGTCGCGGTTGCCGCCCACGAGTTCCGAACGCCGCTCGCCGCGGTGATCGGCGTGCTCTCCACCCTCAAGGAGCACGGCTCGGTGCTCACACCGGAGGACCGTCTCGAGCTCATCGACGGCGCGACCTCGCAGGCGAACCGCCTCGCGCGGCTCGTCGACGACCTGCTCACGGTCGCGCGGATCGAGGACGGCATCCTGCGTCTCACCCTCGAGCCGGTCGAGCCGCGTCACCTGCTCGCCGAGGCGGCGCAGGTCTCGGGGATGACCGGCCGCCTCGTGATCAGGATCGGACGGCTGGGGCAGGTCCGGTGCGACCAGGACGCCATCATCCGCGTGCTCACGAACCTGCTCGACAACGCTCGCAAGTACTCCCCGCCGGATTCGAAGGTCTACATCTCGGTCACGCTCGAGGGCGACATGATGCGATTCACCGTCTCCGACGAGGGCTCGGGGATCCCGGAGGACGAGCGGACCGAGATCTTCGAGCGCTTCCGGCGGTTGGAGGGCGGGAAGACCAAGCCCGGTGCGGGCCTCGGGCTGTACATCTGCCGCGGCCTCGTCGAGGCGCACGGTGGCGTGATCCGGGCCGACAACGGCTCGCACGGCGGCGCCGAGATGTCCTTCACGCTCCCGCGGGCCGTGAAGGGCGCCGAGGAAGAGCCGGCGCCGTCCGGAACGCCCTCCGAGGACGGCTCGGCCGGGTTCGACGGGGTCGTCCGTCCGATCGGCGTGGCCGTGCCGGTCGAGGATCTGCCTCCCGCGGCCGTGCGCTGAAGCACGGATCGATCCCGATCGCAGTGCGGGAACGCACGGAACCGTCATCCTGGCTCCGCTAGGCTCGCGGACGCTCCCCCCTCGGGACGGGTGGGAGGCCCATGTCCGGCGATCCGATCCGCGAACGGCTCGCGGCGTTGTCCAGAGCCGAGCTCGTCGGTCTCGCACTCCTCATGGTCGTGCTGCTCGGCGGCGCCGGGCTGTGGTACGTGCGCTCCCTGCCGAAGCCGGTGCAGGTCCGCGCCGAGCCGGGCGCGGTGGTCGTGCCCGCGCCCGGCCCCGGCGCAGCGTCGCCCTCGCCCGCCGTCATCCTGATCGACGTCGCGGGGTGGGTGCGACGCCCCGGGGTCTACGAGTTCCCCGAGGGCGCTCGGATCGTCGACGCGATCGAGGCCGCCGGCGGCGCCCGGCCGGACGCGGCGCTCGAGCTGCTCAACCTCGCGGCGCCCCTCGTGGACGGGACCCAGGTCCTCGTGACGAAGGTCGGCCAGGCGCCCGTGGTCGCACCCGGCGTCGGCTCGGCGCCCGGCGCGCCGGGGGCCCCCGTCACCCTCAACACGGCGAGCGCCACCGACCTCGCGGCGCTACCGGGCATCGGCGAGGTCATCGCGCAGCGGATCATCGACTACCGAACCGCGAACGGTCCGTTCTCG
>JBLNAW010000090.1:0-10948 GCA_050259555.1 Solirubrobacterales bacterium | reverse complement strand
ACTCCTCGGCTTCCGAGGACATCCGGTCCCAGCCGATGTCCTTCTTCAGGCCATCCGGGGCCGAGCCCTCGCCGGCCGCGGCCGCGCTCCCCGCCCCCGCATCCGAGGGCACGAACGTGGCCGAGAACGCCTCGAGCGCCGCGTTGAGCAGGGCCTCCGTCGCCTCGGAGAGGTCGCCGGTGTCGTGGATCGCCGCCAGTGCCTCGGGCGCACGGGTCTCGACGTACTCCGCGAACTCGGAGACGAACCGCGATGCGTCCTCGACCGGGTGGTCGTCGAGACGCCCGCCGGTCGCCACCCAGATGGAGACGACCTGGCGCTCGACCGGTATCGGGCGGTACTGCGGCTGTTTGAGGACCTCGACGACGCGCGCGCCGCGCGCCAGCTGCTGCTGCGACGCCTTATCGAGCTCGGAGCCGAACTGCGCGAACGCCTCGAGCGCGCGGTACTGCGCCAGGTCGATCCGCAGACGCCCCGAGATCTTCTTCATCGCCTTGATCTGCGCGTTGCCGCCGACGCGGCTGACCGAGATGCCGACGTTGATCGCCGGCCGCACGCCCGCGAAGAACAGGTCGGGCTCGAGGTAGATCTGGCCGTCGGTGATCGAGATGACGTTCGTCGGGATGTACGCCGAGACATCGCCGCCCTTCGTCTCGATGATCGGCAGCGCGGTGAGCGAGCCGCCGCCCAGGCGGTCCGAGAGCTTCGCGGAGCGCTCGAGCAGGCGGGAGTGCAGGTAGAACACGTCGCCCGGATAGGCCTCGCGACCAGGTGGGCGGCGGAGCAGGAGCGACAGCGTGCGGTAGGCGGTCGCCTGCTTCGAGAGGTCGTCGTACACCGCGAGGGCGTGGTTGCCCTCGTACATCCAGTGCGCGCCGAGCGCGGCGCCGGCGTACGGCGCGATGTACTGGAACGGTGCCGGGTCCGAGGCCGCCGCGTTCACGATCACGGTGTAGTCGAGCGCCCCGTTCTCGCGGAGCGTCTCGACGACCTCGGCCACGGTCGACGCCTTCTGGCCGACGGCCACGTAGATGCAGCGGACCTGCCGGTTCTTGTCGCCGCTCACCCAGTTGTCCCGCTGCGCGATGATCGCGTCGATCGCGATCGCGGTCTTGCCCGTCTGGCGGTCGCCGATGATGAGCTCGCGCTGGCCGCGCCCGATCGGCGTCATCGCGTCGATCGCCGTGATGCCCGTCTGGAGCGGCTCCTTCACCGGCTGCCGGTCGATCACGTTCGCGGCCTGGACCTCGAGGTTGCGGCGGGTCTCGGCCGGGATCGGTCCCTTGCCGTCGATCGGGTTGCCGAGCGGGTCGATCACGCGCCCGAGGAACCCGTCGCCGACCGGCACCGAGAGGATCTTGCCCGTCTGCTTGACGAGGTCGCCCTCCTCGATGTGCTCGGCCTCGCCGAGGATGATGCAGCCGATCTCGTCCTCGTCGAGGTTGAACGCGAGGCCGAGCACGCCGCCCGTGAACTCGAGCAGCTCGTTCGCCATCGCGCCCGGGAGGCCCTTCACGCGGGCGATGCCGTCGCCGGCCTCCATGACACGCCCGACCTCCTCGCGCTCGACCGAGGGCGTCCAGCTCTCGACGTTCTTGCGGAGCGCCTCCGCGATGTCCTGCGGGTCGAATGTCAGTGCCATCAGCTCTGCCTTCCTCGGTCGATCACTGGGAGCGGGTCAGCCGTCCTCGCGCCTCGTCCAGGCGCGAGCGCACGCTTCCGTCGAACACCTCGTCGCCGACCTTCGCGACGACGCCGCCGACGAGCGTGGGGTCGACGACCACCTTGACCTCGACCTGCCGGCCGGTCGCCGTCGAGAGGGCCTGCGCGAGCCGCGCTCGCTGCCCCTCGTCGAGCGTGACGGCGCTGCGGACCTCGGCGACCACGTGGGCGCGTCGCTCGGCCGCGACGGCGGCGAGCTCCTCCACGATGCGTCCGATCTCGCGCGCCCGGCCCTGGTCGATCAGGAACCCGAGCACGTTCACGGTGTGCGGGTTCGCGCGCTCGCCGAGCAGGTCGCGGATCACGGCCCTCTTGTTCTCGGCCGGCAGCGCCGGGTCGGTCAGGGCCTCGCGGAGCTCCGTCTGGACCTCGAGCGTCTTCCCGAAGCCGTAGAGCTGCTCCTCGACGGTCGCGAGCTCGCCCTCCGCCTCGGCGACGGCGAACAGCGCCTCCGCGTATCCCCGGACGAGCGCGTCCTTCTCGGCCATCTCAGTTCTGCCCGTTCCCCGAGCCCGCGACCTGCTCGATGTAGTCGTCGATCAGGCGCTGGTGAGCCGCCGGGTCGAGCGATTCCCCGACCACGCGCCCGGCGAGGTCCACCGCGATGACGCCGACCTGCGCGCGCAGGTCCTGGAACACGCGGTCGCGCTCAGCGCGGATCTCCTCCTGGGCCCTGGCCACCGTCGCCTGCGCCTCCTGCTCGGCCTTCGCCTGCAGGTCGCGCCGCAACTGATCGGCCGTCCGGCGTGCCTCCTCGATGATCCGGTTCGACTCCTCGCGGGCGCCGGCGAGCTGCGCGCGGTACTCGGCGAGCTCCTGCTCGGCCGTCATCCGCGCCTGCTCCGCGCCGTCGATGTTGCCCTGGATCTTCGCGGAGCGCTCCTGGAGCATCTTGTTCAGGGCCGGGAACGCGAACTTCGCGAGCACGGCGAACACGATGATGAACGCGAGCGCGCCGTAGAGGAGCTCGGCGACGTCGGGCAGGATCGGGTTCTTCTCCTCGGCGACGGCCTCGGCCGCCGCCACGATCAGATGCAGCATCCGAGCTCCCCCCTAGACGATGAAGGAGAGCACGAAGCCGAACAGGGCCAGCGCCTCCACGAACGCGATCCCGAGGAACATCGTGGTGCGGACCATGCCGGCGGCCTCGGGCTGACGGGCCATCGCCTCGACGGACTTGCCGACGAGGAAGCCGATGCCGATGCCGGGGCCGATCGCGCCGAGGCCGTACACGAGCCCCTTGCCGATGGCGCCGACGTCGCCCGACACCTGGGCGAGCAGACCGAACAGCTGCATCATGCCTCCTCCTCCTTCTAGTGCTCGGGGTGGATCGCCCCGGCGACGTACACGGCCGTGAGGATCGTGAAGATGTAGGCCTGCAGCACCCCCACGAGGACCTCGAACGCGGTGATCGCGGTCCCGAGCGCGAACGACACGGCCGCGATCGGGATCGTCACCAGCTTCCACTGCAGGTACCACGCACCGACGAAGAAGATCGTCAGGATCAGGTGGCCGGCGATCATGTTGGCTGCGAGTCGGACGGACAGCGTGAGCGGCCGCACCAGGAACACCGAGACGAACTCGATCGGCGAGTAGAGCAGGTAGATACCCTTCGGCACGCCGGGCGGGAACAACGTGTTCTTCAGGTAGTGGAGCCCGCCCTGCTTCGCGATGCCGACGATGTTGAACACGAACCACACGAGGACCGCGAGGAACGCGGGGATCGCCATCCGCGAGGTCGTCGGGAAGTTGATCCCCGGGATGATCCCGTACAGGTTGTTGACCCAGACGAAGAAGAAGAGCGCGGTCAGGAACGGCAGGAACGGCAGCCCTTCGCGGCCCATGACCTCGAGCACGATGCCCTCCCGGATGAAGTCCACGACCGACTCGATCGCGTTCTGCACGCCCCTGGGCACGATCTGCGGGCGTCGGAAGGCCGCCACGAGCAGGGCGGTGATGATGACCGCCGACATCAGCATCCAGAAGGACACCTTCGTCACGCAGAACGACCCGTCCCCGATGAGGCAGGTCTTCGTGTAATCGAAGATCTCGGTGCCGGGAGCCTGGAAGCCCTCCGGCGGCTTGGACAACCCGAGGATCGCAGCGAGCATCAGTGAGCCTCCCGAGCGGCGAGGGTCTCGGCGGCGAGGGTCTCGGCGGCGCGGGTCGCCGCCGGGTCGGCGGGGATCTGCAGCGCACCGCCCAGGCCGCGCATCGTGAGCCGCGCCTCGTAGACGAGGAGCAGCAGCGTGCCGGGTACGACCGCGAGCCCGAAGGCGAGCGGGGAGAACCACGCGAGCGTGTCGAGCGCGAACATCAGGCCGACGATGATGCCGAGCCGCACCACCGGGCCGAGCAGGGCGGCCGCGTGCACCGCCGTGATCGAGATCTGGGATGCCCAGGCGAGCGAGGTGCCGTGCGCGGCGAAGTTCGCGTAGACGAGGGCGATGCCGATCGCCGCGGAGGTGCCGGCGCCGACCCCCGAGAGGGCCCACCCGCCGAGGAACGCCACCGGGAACGCCACGACGAAGGGCACGAATGCCCTCCGCACCATCTCGCGCTCCGGTCGGTCAGTGATCTCGGCCATACCTCACGTACACGACGTAGATCGAGGTCCCCATGCCGACGACCATGCCGATCGGCAGGAACAGCCAGTGGAAACCGATCCACCGGTCGAGGAGGAACCCGACCCCACCCCAGACGAGGAGGCCCGAAAGGAGCGTCCCCGTGATCGCCCATGCGGTGCCGGCGCCACTCCAACCTTCCCCGAATCCGCCGGCCATGGGCGCGCGCAGTATAGCCGCGGCCCCTCCGGGGCGTCAAAGGACGGAGTGCCCCGTTTCCGCAGGTAGATGGCAGTTTCCCACGGTGCTTGTGAACGCGTTCACGAGCGCGACGCGCCGATGCGACCGCTCAGGCCCCGGCGTAGATCGACCGGAACGCGTCGTCCCACGCCTGCGACTCCTCGGCCGTCGGGAGCTCACGGTAGGTGTGGAGGTTGCTCGTGTCGGTCGGGAACACGAGCTCGCTCGAGGCGACATCGAGCAGCCGGACCGACTCCGCGGGGTCCGTGGCTGCCGCGGCCATCCGCTCGAGCTCGATCCTCGCGTCCGGCACCGGCGTGATGGAGTTCACGAACTGCGCGATCTGCGCCGCGACCCGCGGCTTGTACACCCAGTCCATCATGGTGATCGCATCCGCGAGGTGCGTAGCCCCCTGCGGGACGCACATGTTGTCGGTCCACAGGAGCGCGCCCTCGGTCGGGATCACGAACCGGATCCGCCCCGGGATCTTGCCGAGCGCCTTCGCAGCGAAGATGTCTCCGGACCACGCCATCGTGATCGCGACGTCGCCTCGGCGCAGGGCCGAGATGTACGTCTGCTGGTCGTACCCCTTCAGGATCCCCGAGTCGCGCTGCTGCACGAGCAGGTCGGCCGCGGCATGCCAATCATCCTCGGTGGAGACCTCCGGATCGACGCCGGTCGCCAGGATCGCCAGGTTGGGCGTGTCGACGATCTCGCCGAACATCCCCACCTTGCCACGGTACGCGGGATCGAACAGTGCCTGCAGGCTGGTGATCTCGCCGCCGGTCAGCTCGGGATCGTACGCGATCCCGGTGATCCCGGACTGCCACGCCATCGTGTACCGGTTGCCCGGATCGTAGGACGGGTCGACGACGAAGGCGCCGGCGTGGTCATCGAAGTCCGGGCGCATGTCCGAGGGCAGCTCGACCAGGTAGCCGTTCTCCTTCAGCTTCGTGAGCGTGATGCCGTTCGTGATGACGATGATGTCCCAGCCGGTCGGCTCCCCCGCCGCCAGCCGAGGCTCGATCCGCTGGTAGAACCAGTCGCTCTCCTGGATCACCTCGCGGTAGTTGACCTGGATGCCGGTCTTCTCGGTGAAGTCGGTGAGCGTGCGGCTGTACTTCGTCCCGTCGTCCCGGAACTCCTTGTCGATGTAGAGGGGCCAGTTCGCGAAATTGAGGATCCCCGAGGGCTCGTCGTGGAACGAGGGTGCCTCGGCGGACGACCCCTCCTGCCCGCACGCCGGGAGGAGTCCACCCAGGCTGACGACCGTGACACCCGCCCCGGCTCGACGGAGGAACGCCCGCCGGGACAGCGGTGCGTTCATGACCTGGCGCGTCGACGCTGGACGAAGACGTTCGCGAGCGCCGCGATGATCCCGGCGCTGAACAGCAGCGTGCCCATCACGTT
The DNA here is from genome assembly GCA_050259555.1 of Solirubrobacterales bacterium. Classification (GTDB taxonomy): domain Bacteria; phylum Actinomycetota; class UBA4738; order UBA4738; family HRBIN12; genus HRBIN12. Next base: position 5,012 of record JBLNAW010000090.1, on the reverse strand, counting down.
CACCTGCGGCGGCAGGCCGATCCGCGTGGCACCGAAGACCCAGACGGGGAAGGTGTTCGTCGACCCGGACACGAAGTTCGTGATCACGAAGTCGTCGAGCGACAGGACGAAGGCGAGCAGGAAGCCCGCGAGGATCGCCGGGGCGATCAAGGGCAACGTCACCTTGAAGAACGTCGTGAGCGGGTTCGCGAACAGATCCTGGGCCGCGTCCTCTAGCGCCCGATCCAGCCCCTGGACCCGGGCCCTCACGGTCACCGCGACGAACGCGACGCTGAAGCCGATGTGCGACAGCAGGATCGTCGTGAACCCGATCGGCGGCGTCTGCGCGAGCACGAACATCGACAGCAGGGACGAGCCGAGCACGATCTCGGGAACGGCGATCGCGAGGAAGATCACGAAGTTCACCGGCGCCTTGCCGCGGAAGCGGTAGCGGCCGAGCGCGAGACCGACCAGCGTCCCGAGCACGGTCGCGCAGAACGACGAGATCGGTGCGATCGTGAGCGAGGTCTTCAGCGCGGGGGTCAGCCCTTCGATCCCGAACAGGTCACGCCACCAGTGGAGCGTGAAACCCCAGAACTTCGGCGTCTGCCGAGGAGATCCGACGACCGGGATGTTGTTGAACGAGTAGAGGATCATCACGAACACCGGCAGCGCCAGGTACAGGATCATCAGCCAGGTGAACCCGGGCAAGAGGAACCGCGTCCACCGCTTGTTCGGCCGGTGGAGCGGCGCCTGATCCGCGTCCCCGACCGAGCTCATCGGTGTGGTCACCGCGCTCATATCGCCGCCGTGAGGGTGTCGTCCTCGGTGCCGAGGATGCGGGCGTACACCGAGGCGAGGACCAACATCGCCAGCATCAGGATGACCGACATCGCCGCCGCCTCGGGGTAGTTGAGCTCGACGAGGAACTTCTCCTGGATGATGTTGCCGATCATGGTCGTCCCCGGCCCGCCGAGGATCGACGCGTTCACGTAGTCGCCGGTGGCGGGGACGAACGTCAGGAGGAAGGCCGCGAATACGCCCGGGAGGGAGAGCGGCCACACGACGTGCAGGAACGCATTCCACCGGCTCGAGTACAGGTCCTTCGCGGCCTCGACCAGGCGCTTGTCGATCCGCTCGAGAGCGACGTACAGGGGCAAGGCCGTGAACGGCAGGAAGTTGTAGGTGATCCCTGCGACCACCGCGAACGGGGTCGCCAGCACGCGGAAGCCATCGGGGAGCAGCCCCCAGTTCTTCAGCGGGCCGAAGATGATCCCGGTGTCGGCGAGGAGGAACCGCCACTGGATCGTGCGGATCACGAAGGACACGAAGAACGGGAGCAGGATCAGGAGCAGGACCGAGGACTTCCACCGACCGGCGTAGAAGGCGATCCAGTAGGTCATCGGGTACGCGAGGAGCAGGCACGCGACGGTCACGATGACCGAATACTCGACCGACCGGAGCAGCTGCGTCTTGTACTGGACGATCTGATCCGTGTAATTGGCGAAGTCCCAGTTGAAGTAGAACCTGCCCGAGAACGCGCCACCGCTCTCCAGCGACGTGAACACGAGCAGCGCCATCGGGATGACCAGGAAGACGATGAGGTAGGCGCCCCCGGGCGCGAGCAACCAGTACGGCGTGTGCCGCTTCCGAGCCGCGTAGCTCCGCACCCGTGCAGGGGGCTCCTCGAGAGCCCCCTGCACCGTCGGTTCGTCCATCGCCATCCGATCAGGTCCCGCGCCGCGCTACTGCTGGGTGATGGGCAGGAAGATGCTGTCCCATTCGGACGCCTGATCGTCCGTCGTGATGTTCGCGCCGAACTTCGCCTGACCGAGGAGCGCGGCGTCCGGGAACGCGTAGACGCTGTCGGCGGTCTGGGTGAGCTTGCTCGCGAACCCCTTGTAGCCCTGGTTCTCCGCCGCCGCAGCGTCCGCGCGGATGTTGTCCCCCACACCCCCACACGGCGAGAGGTAGATGACCCACTCGGTGACCATGGTCGCGATCTTCGGCTTGTAGTACCAGTCCATGGTCATCATCGCCCCGACCGGGTTCTGCGCGCCCACCGGGACGAGCATGTTGTCCTGCCACATCATCGCGCCGTTCTCCGGCGTGAGGAACTCGAAGTCGGAGTAGCCGGACCAGATCTTGTAGTAGATGACGTCGCCCGACCAGGCCATCGTGGCCGCGGTGTTGCCGGCGACGAAGTCGTCGATGTAGCCCTGGTCGTAGTACTGGCGCACCGTGCCCGAGTCACGCTGCTTGATGAGCCACGCCGCGGCTTCCTTCCACTCGGCCGGACCGGACGTGGTGGGGTCGATGCCCAGGTTGATCATCACGAAGTCGGGCATGTCCGACTTCAGCATGCCGACGCTCTTCGTGCCGACCTTGTCCGGGTTGGCGAGATCGTCCATCTTCGTGATCTCGCCGTTCACCTTCGTCTTGTCGTATCCGATGCCGGTGAACCCGCCCTGCCACGGCATCGCGTACACGTTCCCCACGTCGTACGAAGGGCTCCGCGCGAAGTCCGTGGCGTTCTCGTCGAAGTTCGGGCGCTTCGTCGTGTCGAGCTTGTAGACCCAGTCGTTGCCCGTGAGCACGTTGAACTGCCGGCCGTTCGTGATGACGATGATGTCCCAGCCCGTCGAGTCTCCGCCGGCGAGCTGCGGCTGGATCTTCCCGAAGAACTCCTCGTTCGACTGGATGACCGCCTCGTAGTTGACGTCGATGCCCGTCTGGTCCTTGAACTCCTTCAGGGACGGGTAGTAGACGTTGCCGTCCTTGTCCTTCGCCTGGTCGATGTAGAGCGGCCAGTTCGCGAAGTTGACCTTGTCCCCGGGCTGCCCGCTGAAGACGTCGGCCGGGTTCCCGCCTCCGCCTCCGCCGCCACCGTCACCGCCACCGCACGCGGCGAGCAACGAGGCGAGGCTGACACCCGCGACCCCCACCCCCGCGCCCCTCAGGACCGAGCGCCGGGACAGTCGCTTGCGCATGACGTCCTGGAGCATCCGATCCGTGAAGGCACGGTCGTCGCGTTCGCTCATTCCTCCTCCTCCTCCAGGGAGAGCCCTTCCTGCGGGAGCACCGCGAACGTGTGCTCCCACTGCCAGGACAGTCGGACCCGCTCGCCCGGATGGGGCGGCGGCGTGCTGCCGAGGTTCTGCACCCACACCGTGAAGGTGTGACCACCGGGTCCCTCGACCTTGTACTGGTGGCTGACGCCGATGTACGTGGCGATCCGCAGCAACCCCATGATGCTGTTGGTGCCGGGAGCGGCCTCGGTGCTGCCGTCGTCCACCTCGATGTGGACCTTCTCCGGGCGCACGCCCACCTTCACGGTGGCCCCCGAGCGATAGGGGGCGCGATCCGCGGGCAGGTGGACGACGTCCCCGAACGAGAGCAGCACGGTCGCGACGCCGTTCGCCGATTCCTTCAGCTCGCCCTCGAGCATGTTCGAGGCACCCAGGAACCCCGCCACGAACTCGGTCTGCGGGTTCTCGTAGACCTCCTCGGGCGGTCCGATCTGTTCGATCTTGCCCTGTCGCATCACGGCCAGACGATCGGACATCGTCATGGCCTCCTCCTGATCGTGCGTCACGTAGACGAACGTGATGCCGACCTCGGTCTGGATGCGCTTGAGCTCGAGCTGCATCTGCTTGCGGAGCTTGAGGTCGAGCGCGCCGAGGGGCTCGTCGAGGAGGAGGACCTTCGGGCTATTGACGAGCGCCCGGGCGAGCGCCACCCGCTGCTGCTGTCCGCCCGACATCTGCGCCGGCTTGCGCTTCTCGAAGCCGAGGAGGTCGACGAGCTTCATCGAGTCCTTCACGCGCGTCTCGATGTCGGCCTTGCCGACCTTCTTCCTTCGCAGCCCGAACGCCACGTTCTCGTACACGTCGAGATGTGGGAACAGCGCGTAGGACTGGAACACCGTGTTCACGTCGCGCTTGTAGGGCGGCAGGTCGGTGACGTCCCGACCTTTGAGGTAGATCGTGCCGCGGGTGGGCTCCTCGAAGCCGCCGATCATCCGCAGCGTGGTGGTCTTCCCGCAACCCGAGGGCCCCAGCATGCTGAAGAACTCGCCCTCCGGGATGTCGAGGGAGAGATCGTCAACCGCGACCGTCTCCCCGAAGTCCTTCGTGACCCGCTCGAGCCGAACGTCGACTTCCGGCACTGCGCCCCCTTCGGTTTGAACGCCGTTCAGTCGGGATTATGCCCTACGACGACGTGCATCATCACGTCGGCAGCTCGCCGAGGGGGATCTCCCCCGGGCAGCGGGCCTACCCGTCGAGTTGTACGAGGTGGCCAACCATACGGGATGACGGCCGAGCGGGGAAGGTGCCAGGAGAGGAAATCGGGCCTTCGCCCTATCCCGCCGCGGCACCCCGCGGATCGGGCTCGGCTCCCGTCGGGACCGCCTCGGGCTGAGGCGCGGGCGCGCCAGCCTCGGTGGGCACGCGCGGGCCCCCGTTCGGAGCCACGTCGACCGCGAGGGGCATGCCCGTCCCTCCCGAGGCTTCGGCGACCGAGACGATGTCGCTCCCGCGCGGTGCTCGGTCCCGAAGCAGCCTCGGCAGTACCGCCGCGACGAGCATCGCGACGGTCACGATGCCCAACACGAGCAGCCGGCCGTCGATGAAGGCCACCGCGAGGGCGCAGCCCGAGATCAGCGCGCTCCACAGGTACATCAGGACCACGGCCTGTCGCTGCGAGTGGCCGATGTCCATCAGGCGGTGGTGGATGTGCTCCTTGTCGGCGTGATGGATGCCCAGGCCCTTGCGCATCCGCCGGACGATCGCGAGCACGACGTCGAGGAACGGGATCGCGAGCACGAGGAGCGGCAGCGCGACGGGGATCGCGACCGCCGCGAGATCGCCGCCGGAGGGCGGGAACGGGTTGCGCCCGACCCCGGCGATCGTCGCGACCGCCATCATGAGCCCGAGCAGCCCGGACCCCGTGTCCCCCATGAAGATCCGCGCGGGGAAGAAGTTCCAGGGCAGGAACCCGATCGCCGCACCGGCGACGATCGCCGACAGGAC
>JBLNAW010000089.1:0-10781 GCA_050259555.1 Solirubrobacterales bacterium | reverse complement strand
CGAGCCCGGGGCGACCGGGTCGCGCTCGGCATCGGGGTGTGCTGCTACGTGGAGGTGACGGGCTTCGGCCGCAAGGAGTTCGGGGCGGTCGAGATCGGGGCGGACGGAGTCGTCTCGGTGCGCGTGGGAACCACGTCGACGGGTCAGGGACACGAGACGGCGTTCGCGCAGCTCGCGGCCTCGGCGCTCGGCGTGCCGATCGAGCGTGTGCGGGTCCTGCAGTCGGACACCGCGCTCGTGGCCCGAGGAGAGGGGTCGTACGGATCGCGGACGTTGCAGGTCGGCGGGACGGCGGTGCACGAGGCGACCGCGAGCGTGCTCGCGAAGGCTCGGCAGATCGCCGCGCATGAGCTCGAGGTCGCGCTCGAAGACGTGGAGGTCCTCGACGGCGGTGGGATCGGCGTGGTGGGTGCGCCCGAGCGCGCGCTCGGGTGGCCCGAGCTCGTCGAGGCCGCGGCCGACCCCGCCCGTCTGCCCGAGGGGATGACCCCGGGGCTCGCCGCCGAGTCCCGGGCGTTCCTGCGCGAGTACACGTACCCGTTCGGCACGCACGTCGCCGTGGTCGAGGTGGACCTCGACACCGGTGACGCGCGGCTGGTTCGCCACGTCTCGGTGGACGACTGCGGGCGCGTCATGAACCCGATGCTCGTTCGAGGGCAGATCCACGGCGGCCTCGGGCAGGGGATCGCTCAGGCGCTGTACGAAGGTGTCGAGTTCGACGGGTCGGGCACTCCGCTCACCTCGACCCTGGCCACCTACGCGATGCCGGCCGCGACGGAGCTCCCCAGCTTCGAGGCCTCCTCCACCGAGACCCCGACGCCGGTGAACCCGCTCGGCGTGAAGGGCGTCGGCGAGTCCGCCACGATCGGCTCGACCCCCGCCGTCCTGAACGCCGTGGTCGACGCGCTCTCCTTCCTCGGGGTCCGGCACCTCGACCTGCCGCTCACGCCCGAGCGTGTCTGGCGGGCCGCCCGCGAGCCCCTTCTCTCCCCCTGAGCCGCTCAGGTTCCAGAGCCCGGCGACCGATGTTTCTCACAGATGAAACTCGGGACCTCGCAGCGCGGCACGGGCGTGCCGGCACTGGTGGCGTTCATGGTGCTGGCCGGCGTGGGCGTGGCGCTCGCCGGGATGCCGGAGCCCGCGGGTCTTTCCGAGCCGAGTCCCTCCGTCTCGCCGTCGTCGCCGGGCCGCTCCGGTCACCACGGTGAGACCCCCGGCGCGAAGCCCTCGGCATCCACCGATCCCGTGATCGCCGAGGGATGCACGGCCGCGCTCGACACGGGCGCGGGCGCGCTGGAGCGTCAACACGGGCTCGATCGAGCGATCGACGTCATCATCGAGAACTGCGGGAAGAGCCCGCAGGCGACCGGCTTACTGACGGCCCTCGGGCATCTCGAGGCGAACCAGGCACGTCAGGAGGCGAACCAGGAGCGGCACGACGCCGGCCACCAGGGTGGGCAGCCGAACGAGCACGCGAACGACTCGGCGACGCACGACCGAGGCCCGTCCGACCAGGCGGCCGACGACGCGCACGGTTCGGGCGCGACCAACGGCGGGAACCCGAACGGGCGCGGCGTTCCGGCATCGCCCCACTGAGCCGCGCGGCGCAGGCGGCGTGGCATCATCGGGAGCCGTGCGCCGGCACACCCTCGTCCTGGTCCTCGCGGTCACCGCGGTCATCGCCGCCGCGTGCACGCGCGGGATCGAGCGGGCGGCCGACGTCCTCGCCGGTCCGAGCCACACGCCCGCGCTCTCGACCACGCCGAGCGTGAGCTTCACACCGTCACCCTCTGCGATCCGGATCCGAACGCCGAGGGGAGGGGACGACGTGCTCAGTCCGGTCGTGGTGAGCGGCACGGCCATCTCCGACGCGGGGAAGGTCGTCGTGGACCTGCTCGACGCGCAGGGGATGGAGCTCGCGGCGATGTACGTGCCGATCGACTGCGGCTCGGCGTGCCGGGGACGGTTCCGAGCCGAGCTCGCTTTCTACGTGGCGGCGCGCCAGACGGGAACGATCGAGGTGTACGAGGTCGGTCCCGGAGGCGTGGCCGAGCACCTGGTCCAGGTCCACGTCACCCTCGTTCCGGGGGTGTGAGCCGGTCTCGGCCGTTGATAGGCTCCGAGCGATGGCGACGGCAGCTGGAGCTCGATGGGAGGAACGCTTCCGAGCGCCGACGCTCACCCTGCCGCACTGGTCCCGGCACGCGCCCGATCGGACCGTGCTGACCTCGGATGAGACCGGCGTCTTCCAGGCCTACGGCTGGGACCACCGCACCGGTGCGCGTCGCCGGGCGACCGACGAGCGCGTCGGCGTGATCTACGCGACCGTCTCGCCGGACGGCCGTGAGATCGTCTGGTTCTCGGATGAGAGCGGGGACGAGTCCGGCCGGTGGCTGGCCGCGCCGTTCGAGGGAGGCGACCCGCGCGAGCTCCTGCCCGGCGCACCCGTCGGCTGGCCCGAAGGGATCGCCCTCGGCCTGCATCGGGTCGTGGGGATCCTCGCCGACCGCGACGGGTTCGCCGTCTACGTCTCGGTCGACGGGGGCCCGGCGAAGGAGATCCACCGCGACGTCGACCAGCTCGGGATCGGTGGGACCGACTTCCACATCGAAGGGTTCGATCTGGCGGGACTGTCTTCGGACGAGGGTCTGCTCTGCATCTCGGCGGCCCAGGACGGCGACAACATCCATCGCAAGCTCCTGGTGGTCGACCTGGAGACCGGGGCCGTGGCGGCCGAGCTCGCGGACGGGCCGGGGTTCGGGCTCGACGCGTTCGCGTGGAGCCCGGTGACGAACGACCGGCGCCTCTTGATCCTCCACGAGCGCGAGGATCTCGCGCGCCCGGCGATCTGGGACCTGGCGTCCGGGGACCGCACCGATCTGGCCGTCGACCTCCCCGGGGAGGTGATCCCCGTCGACTGGTGGCCCGACGGAACGGCGATCCTGGTCGCTCACCTGTTCCGGGGCCGCTCGGCCCTCCATCGCTTGGATCTCGAGACGGGCACCCTGACCGAGATCCTGCATCCGCGCGGTGAGGTGAGCGGCGCGCGCGTCCGGCCCGACGGATCGGTCTGGATACGGGTCTCGAGCGGAGACGCGGCGCCTCGGCTCCTCGACGACCGCGGGAGGGTGCTGCTCGAGCCCGATCGCGCGGGCCTCCGCGAGGGACGCCCCTACCGCGAGTGGCTGTTCCACAACGCGGACGGGGACCTCGTCCAGGGCTGGCTCGTCGTCCCCGATGGCGCGGGTCCGTTCCCCACCTACCTGCACGTGCATGGCGGTCCGAGCTGGCTCTACGAAGACACGTGGCAGCCCGAGGTGCAGATGCTCGTGGACGCGGGGTTCTTGGTCGGGATGGTCAACTACCGCGGCTCGACCGGGTCCGGCGCGAAGTGGCGCGACGTCATCATCGGCAACATCGGCTTCCCCGAGGTACAGGACACGGTGGCCGGTCTGGACGACCTCGTCGCGCGCGGGTTCGCGGACCGGGACCGAGCGGTGATCGGCGGGCGGTCGTGGGGCGGATACACGACGCTGCTCGCGCTCGGCATCTTCCCGGACCGTTTCGCCGCAGGCGTCGCGGGGGTTCCGGTCGGCGACTACATGGCGTCGTACGACGACTCGGCTCCATCCCTCCAGGCGTACGACCGGTCGCTCCTCGGCGGGGTGGTGCACGACCTGCCGGATCTCGTGCGCGAGCGGTCGCCGATCACGTACGTCGAGCAGGTGCGCGCGCCCGTGCTCGTGCAGGTGGGTGAGAACGACACCCGATGCGTCCCCGAGCAGGTCGACAACTACGTGAACGCGCTCCGGGACGCCGGCGGCGACGTCGAGGTCTATCGCTACGGCGAGGGACACAGCTCGTACATCGTCGAAGAGGAGATCCGCCAGTGGCGCGCCGTCCTCGAGTTCCTCCGCCGGCGCATCGCGCTGCCGTAGCGCTCGGTCAGTCTCCGCCGGTCGTGAAGAAGACCCAGGTCCCGTCCTCGGCGATGCCGGTGCGCGGACCCACGTATCCGCCGAACGCATCGAGCATGTCCTTCACGTCCTTGTCCGTGATGCCGAGCTTGCCGAGCATCGCGCGCTCGTCCTGCGTGAGGTTCGTGAGATCGGCGTCCACGAGCGAGGGCCACACGTAGATCGTCCCGAGGGGCGTGCTCTCGGTGGTGGTGAACGGCATCTCGAGGATCGTCGCGAGCGCGTCGAGCGGTGTCGGATCCCTCCGCCACTCGGGGACGGGGTCGCTCCCGTCGCTGAAGTTGTAGGCGAAGTGGGTCGGGTCGATGAGCGCCTCGAGGGTGTCGAAGTCGCGGGCCGAGGCAGCGTTCAGCAAGCTCACCTGCGTATCGGAGACGGCCGCCGGCAGTGCGTTCGCCGGGCCGCCGGGGCCCTCGGATCCGGTCGCTCCGGTCGCTCCGGTCGCTCCGGCCGGTGGCGGTGACCCCCCGACGACGGAGATCGGCACCACGTCGGCCGCGATGGTCGTGCCCTCGGGGTCGGCGAGTCGGGCCACCACCGCGATGTTCGCGAGCGCGTCGTCCGGCACGAGGACGCTCCCCGAGATCATCCCCGTCAGATCACCCGGGAAGATCCGCGGGGTCAGGCCGGCGGGGTCGACGCTGAGGAGCGAGAGCGTCCCGGACCACTCGGACTGGACATCGCTCGCCGGCGCGCGCACCTCGATCGTCTCCCCGGCACGCACGGACGCAGGGAGTGGATCGGTCGCGATCAGCGCCGAATCGGCCCCGATCACGGTCCAGATGCCGCGGGCGCCCTTCACGCCCAGCTGTCCGAGGGCGATCGCGGTCCTGGGAGCGGGCGGTCCTGCGGCGTCGGCCCCCGGCTCGAGGCCGGCGTTCCAGACGGGAACGATCACCCAGTCACCAGGCCCGGGCACGGCCTCGAGCGGCCGGGACCGGACATCCGCCGGGTCCCATCCGAAGATCTCCGTCGCGAAGGCGGCGGCCGTCTCGACCGGGTCGAGGCGCCAGTCGAGGTCACCCGCGTCCGCGCGCGCCTGGGCGGCTTCCAGCGAGGTCTGGTCGACCTCGGGCCAGACCGCCCCGGAGAGTGACATGACGAGGGTCACCGTGCCTCGGCTGGGGGTCGGGCTCGGGGTCGGGTTCTCGTTCCCGATCGTGACCCGGTCCGCCCGCAGCAACCCCTCCGCGCCGACGACCATCCCGGCGACGATCGCGATCGCGGCCAGACCGGCGAGCGAGGCGTTCACGATCCGCCGTCGGCGCGAGCGGTGGAGGACCCGGCGTTCGAGGTTCGGGTCCGGCGAGGCGCCGGCCGCCGTTCGGCGGAGCATCTCGGGCAGGCGGCTCTCGAGATCAGGCATCGTCACCCAACTCCTCGCGCAGTCGGTCCATGCCGCGGGACACCATGGACTTCACCGTGCCGATCGGACGGCCGAGGGCCTCGGCCGTGTCGGCCTCGGAGAGGTCCTCGAGGTAGCGGAGCACCACCGCCGCACGCTGCTCGGGCCGCAGGGTCATGAGGGCGGTCCGCAGGCGGTCTCGTTCCTCGAGATCGGGGCCGTGGGGCGCCGCGGCGTCCGGCCGCTGACGCTCGAGCCAGGCACGCTCGACCCGCCGGCGGCGGAAGTACGAGTTCGACAGGTTCACGATCGTCCGTCGCAGGTACCACCAGAACGCGTCGCGGTTCCGCAGGTCGTGGAACCGCCCGAGCACCTTCACGAACGCGTCCTGGACCAGGTCCTCGGCCGAAGAGCGGTCGCCCGTGAGCAGGTACGCGAGACGCAGGGCGTCGTCGACGTGCCGCCGGTAGAACTCCTCGAGCCCCCCGGCCGCGTGCTCGGTCCTCGCGGGCGCACCCCTCGTCACGGTCACCATCATCCCGAAGGCCAAGACGCCCGACCCCTCGGGCAGGTTCCATCGCGCCGGACCAGCCATGATGGACGGATGATCCTCGTGACGGGCGCCTCGGGCGCGATCGGCTCGAAGCTGATGGAGCGGCTGCTGGCCCAGGGTGAGCACCCGATCGCCGCCGGTCGTCGGCCGGAGACGCTGCGGGAGCGATTCCCCGGCGCCGAGACCCGGGAGATCGACGCGCTCCGACCCGGGACGCTTCCGGCGGCCCTGGACGGGGTCGGCACGCTCTACTACTTCATCCACTCGATGGAGCCCGGCGCGACGGGTTTCGAGGAGCGGGATCGAGCGGCGGCCCGGAACGTCGGCCGGGCCGCACGGACCGGTGGCGTCGAGAGGGTCGTCTACCTCGGCGGGCTCGGGGACGAGGCGGCGGACCTGTCGCGCCACCTCGCGAGCCGCCACGAGATCGGCCGCATCCTGGCCGAGGACGGCCCTCCCGTGGTCGAGCTCCGAGCGGCGATGGTCCTCGGGAGCCAGAGCGCCTCGTTCCGGATGCTCTCCGATCTGGTGCACCGGTTGCCGGCGATGATCGTGCCCAGGTGGGTCGAGACGCCGTCGCAGCCGATCGCGATCGCCGACGTCGTCGAGTATCTGGCGGCCTCACGAGCGATCTCGCTCCTCGAGCAGCACACGAAGATCGAGATCGGCTGCCCCGACGTCCTCACCTACCGAGAGATGATCCAGACGCTCGCACGGCTCGAGGGCAAGCGGCGTGTGCTCCTCGGCGTTCCGCTCCTCACGCCGCGCCTCTCCTCGCTCTGGTGCGGGCTCACGACCTCGGTCCCCGCGAGCGTGGCGCGGCCGCTCATCATGGGCATGACGCACCCGACGGTGGTCCGCGGGGAGGAGGCGCGTCGGCGGTTCCCACAGATCGAGCCGATGGGCTTCGAGGCTGCGGTTCGCCGAGCGCTCGCCGGGGAGTGAGCGAGCCCTTAGCTGATCGCGGCCTCGCCGCGCTCGCCGGTACGGGTGCGGACCGCGTCGTCGACCGGGCTCACGAAGATCTTGCCCTCACCGATCATATGGTGCTTCAGCGAGGCCTTGATCGCTTCGATGATGCGCTCGACGTCGTCGTCGGCGACCACCATCTCGACCTTCATCTTGGGATGGAAGATGTACTCGCCGGGCTTGGGGTCCTCGCCGAGGCGGAAGCCGCGCTGGACACCGAACCCCTTGATCTCGGCGACGCTCATGCCGACGACGCCCTCGACGGCCATCGCCTGGGCGACGGTGTCGAAGTCGAACGGTTGGATGTAGCACTCGATCTTCTTCATGCGGGGCCCCCTCTCGCTCGGCTCACCACCGCAGCGAGGTGCGTTTGTACCCCGGATGAACCGCCCGAGTAAAGGGGGCGGCCGGCCGCGCGAGGCGGCCGGCCGCTGGATCCCTCAGGCCGAGGTGCTAGACGATGCCCTGATCGAGCATCGCGCTGGCGACCTTCACGAAGCCGGCGATGTTCGCTCCGTTCACGTAGTTGCCGGGGGTGCCGTACTCCTCCGCCGTGTCCTTCGCCTGCTTGTGGATCGCCTTCATGATCCCGTGGAGGCGAGCGTCCACTTCCTCACGCGTCCAGGCCAGGCGCAGGCTGTTCTGCGACATCTCGAGCCCCGAGGTCGCGACGCCGCCGGCGTTCGCGGCCTTGCCCGGGCCGTAGAGGATGCCGGCGCTCACGAACTGCTCGACGCCGTCGGGGACCGTGGGCATGTTCGCGCCCTCGCTCACGACGTAGACGCCGTTGTTCAACAGGTTCGCGGCGTCCTTCGCGTTGACCTCGTTCTGCGTGGCGCTCGGGAACGCGGCGTCGGCCGGGATGTCCCAGAGCGGGTTGTGGTCGGCCTTCGGGTCCGCCGGGATGTACGTGACGCCGGGGAACTTCTCGGCGTACTCGGAGATGCGACCGCGCTGCACGTTCTTCAGCTCCATGACGTACGCGAGCTTCTCGCGGTCGATGCCGGCCGGGTCGTGGATGACGCCACCCGAGTCCGAGAGCGTGATCGGCTTCGCGCCGAAGTCGAGGAGCTTCTCGGTCGCGTACTGCGCGACGTTCCCGCTGCCCGAGACCAGGGCGACCTTGCCCTCGAGGGTCTCGCCGCGCGTCTCGAGCATCTCCTCGGCGAAGTAGACGGCGCCGTAGCCGGTCGCCTCCGGGCGGATGAGCGAGCCGCCCCAGCCGATGCCCTTGCCCGTCAGCACGCCGACGAACTCGTTGCGGATCCGCTTGTATTGACCGAAGAGGAACCCGATCTCGCGGCCGCCGACGCCGATGTCACCGGCGGGGACGTCCGTGAACTGGCCGATGTGGCGGGACAGCTCCGTCATGAACGACTGGGTGAATCGCATGACCTCGCGGTCGCTCTTGCCCTTGGGATCGAAGTTCGAACCGCCCTTGCCGCCGCCCATCGGGAGTGTGGTGAGGGCGTTCTTGAGGACCTGCTCGAAGGCGAGGAACTTCAGCATGCCGAGGTAGACGGTCGGGTGGAAGCGCAGGCCGCCCTTGTAGGGGCCGATCGCGCTGTTCATCTCGACGCGGTAGCCCTTGTTGACCTGGACCTCACCGCTGTCGTCGACCCACGGGACCCGGAACAAGATCACGCGCTCTGGCTCGATGATCCGCTCGAGGACCTTCTCCTTGCGGTAGGCGGGGTTGCGGTCGAGCACCAGCTCGACGGACTCGGCGACCTCACGGACCGCCTGATGGAACTCGGCCTCGCCGGGGTTCTTCGCCTCGACGTCGGCCATCAGATCATTGACGTACGTGCTCATCCAGTGCCCTCCAGTTCGCTCCGAGCGGTCGAACGCTGCTCGTTTCCAGTCGTCTTCTGGGGCCGAGGCCCCGAGGTCACGGCCCCGTCGGTCGATGTATCAAGCCTCCTCAAGGTGGATAGCCAACCCCGCAAGCGTGGCGAACGCAGACGCCACGTCGAGAGGCCGAATGGCCCGGGCCGGGCGGGTCGGTTGGACATCTTGGCAAGGCCGGGCCTCTGCGGCCGTATACGCCCGCTGACCTGGGCCGTTACGCGTCCTGGGCGGCGAGCAGCTCCTCGAGCGTGACCGGTTCCAGATCTCGATCGCGGAGCCCCTCGATGATGCCGGGGAGGGCGCTCGCGGTCCCCGGGATCGCGTGGAGGACGACGATGCTTCCGGCTCGAACGTGCGAGAGGACGCGCGAGGTCACGGCGTCGGGTCCGGGCGTGCTCCAATCCCACGGGTCGACGTCCCAGAGCACGATGGTGGCGAAGCCCTCGTCGCCGATCGTCCGGATGGCGTCCGCGTCGAGCTCGCCGCCCGGCGGCCGGAAGTAGGGGACGGGCGTCGTCGTCGCCACGTCCCACCACGCTCCGGCTTCGAGGCGGAGGCGGGCGGCGATGCCGTCGGCGTCCAGCGTGGTCACGTCGGTGTGATCCCATCCGTGCCCACCGATCGTGAAGCCGTCGGCGACGACGCGGCGGGCGAGCTCGGGATGCGCGCGGACGTAGGGACCGAGGCAGAAGAACGACCCGCCCGCGTGGCGGGCCTCGAGCACGGCGAGGACGCGAGCCCAGGCGCTCGTGTCGTAGCAGTCGTCGAACGTGAGGGCGACACGCCGCCCGGCCCCATCGACCCGCCGGATGACCTCGGGCACGACCGGGTGGTGGTCCCGGAACGGTCGGGGCTCGGACGTCCAGACGTTGCCGGCGTCGTCCCGCACGGTGATGGCGACGTTCATCAGTCCCGGCGTGGGGAGCGTCTCGTCGCTCGCACGGCCGTCCCACGTCATCCGCCGGAGGCCGCCGGCGACCCGTCGAGGCGGGAGCGACGCGACCGTCTTGCCGCCGACGTCGGTCACGCGAGCCCGGACGAGGATCGTCGAGGCGCGGTCGTACGTCCGGAACCGGAACCGCACCGAGCCGATCCCCAGGAAGGGCTCGGGCGAGAGCGACCGCCAGGCGAACGCCGGGGCACGGGTGTCGACGATCACCGTGGCCTCCGCGGTCCCAAGGACGCCGGCCTCGTCCACGGCCTCCACGTGCACGAGGTAGCGCCCGTCCGGCACGGTCCGTCCCGAGGCTCGGCGGCCGTCCCAGAGCACCTTCGTGGAGCCGGCGGGCGTCGGGGCGGCATCGAGGAGCCGGGCGACCGTACCGTTAGGTCCCTCGACGCGGACGGTCAAGGCCGCGGCCTCGCCGAGCGTGATCTGGATGCCGGTCTGCTCGGCGCGACCGTCCCCGTTGGGGCTGAACGCGAGGTTCGTGAGCCGGATGCTCAGGCCCCACGGCTGATCGACCGTCACCAGCACCTGGGCCGACACCGTGGACGCCCCGTCGCTCGCCGTCGCCCGGATCCAGGCGGGACCGTCCCACCCCGACGAGTCCCACGACGCGGTCCAGCCATCCTCGGCCGCGGTGTCGGTCGCGACGACCGTCCAGCTCGACGCATCCGGCGAGACGTCGAAGGTCACGGCCACGGCCGGGCCGGTCGTCTCGGCGGACAGCTCGACCACACCGCCCACGACGGCTCCCTCGGTCGGCCAGGCGAGCACGACGCCGAGGTCCTCGGCGAGCGCAACGGTCGGAACTGCGAGCAGCCCGCCGACGACGAGCACCGCGAGCACCATCCGACGCATGGTTCGAGCCTACGCGTCACCCCCTGTCGAGCTCACAGGCCGGTCGTCCGTGGATGTGGGGTCCGTAGACTCCTGCCCGTGAAGACCGCCCTGATGGTGGTGTCGGCGCTCGCGATCGGGGGTGCGATCGGGTGGCTCGGGATCACCGCGCTCCTAGCCGAGTCGGGACCGGGCCCACGAGATACGCCCGAGGTCGAGGACGTGGAGGACCTCGAGGTGTTCTTCGTGTGCCGGGAGTGCGGGACGGAGTTCCGGGTGACGCGCCTCGGCGAGCTCCAGATC
>JBLNAW010000088.1:0-4512 GCA_050259555.1 Solirubrobacterales bacterium | reverse complement strand
CCCCCGCCCAGCACTTCGCCGAGTCCGACCACATGGAGACCGCGCTCGCGTACCGCATGCCGTCGTGGACGTACACGCGGATCGCCAACCCGACCGTGCACTACCTCGAGGAGACGCTCGCGCTGCTCGAGACCTACGGCTCGGACATACGCGCGAGCGCGTGCGCCACGGCCTCAGGGATGGCCGCCGTGTTCATGGCGACCGAGCCCTTCCTTGCGGTCGATCCATCGCTCCCGTCGCCGAACATCGTCGCGAGCGCGAAGTGCTACGGCGGCACGTTCATGCTGTTCTCCGAGCGCTACGCGCGCGAACGCGGCATCGAGCTCCGGTGGGTGTGCGAGCCGCTCGACCTCGGCGAGTGGGCCTCGAAGATCGATGAGGGCACGCGGTTCGTCTACGGCGAGATGCCCTCGAATCCGGCGCTGGCCGTGTTCGACATCCCGGCCGTGGCCGTGCTCGCCCACGACGCCGGCGTCCCGCTCATCGTCGACCCGACCGTTGCCACGCCCGCGCTGCTCCGTCCGCTCGCGATGGGTGCCGACGTCGTCGTGCAGTCCCTCAGCAAGAGCCTCGGCGGGAGCGGGATGGCGATCGGGGGCGCCCTCATCGCCCGCACCAACATCCCGAGCCGCATCGGCCCCGACGAGATGCTCGCCGACTTCGCGACGCACGTGAAGCTGCTTCCCTTCCGCGATCACGGCCCGGCGATGTCGCCGTTCAACGCGCTCGTCACGCTCTCCGACGTCCGCACGGTCCGCTCGAGGATCGATCAGTGGAGCCGAGGAGCCATGATCGTCGCCTCCTTCTTGGCCGAGCACCCGAAGGTCGGATGCGTCCAATACCCCGGGCTCCCCTCGTTCGCCGGCTACGAGATCTCGCGCCGCGACCTATGGCTCGCGGACGGCGACGAGCACGGCGCGCCGGTGAACCGGTTCGGGCCGCTGATGTCCTTCGACGTCCGCGGCGGGGCATCGGCCGCGCGCCGGGTGTTCGACGGACTGGGGCTGGTGTGGAGGGCGACCGACCTCGGGCGGATCAAGTCGGTGGCCACGATCCCCGCGATCAGCACCCACCAACAGCAGGGCGAGGAAGGACGCAAGCTCGCGTGCGTGCCTGCGCACCAGATCCGGCTCTCGATCGGGGGCGAGCACCCGGCCGACCTCATCGCCGACCTGGACCACGCCCTCACCAAGGCCTGAGGTCCCGAGCTCCGCGACCCCCACATGCGACGACGCCGCCCACCCCGGTGAGGGGTGGCGGCGTCGAGGTCGAGCTCAGGAGCGGACGGCTAGCTGGTCTTCCAGCCGGCGCCGGCCGCGAGGACCAGCGCGGCGAGCCAGCCAAGCGAGTACGCGAGCCTGCGGAATCGACGCACCCTCGGCCTCCTTTCCCCTGAGGACTCCACGCGTTCGGACGGGAACCGCGTCCACCACATGCTGCCCCACGAGCCACCTACGGCATATCGGCTGATTGGGCAAAGATCGGGCTCGGCTCGGGGGATACCTTGGGGACGGCTCGGGGGAGGCCGTTCGCCACGTTCAGACCACGTGGAGCTGGGGCCGCCCGTCCTCCCCGTCCCCCGAGCGCGACCGGACCGCGTACTGCTCCAGCCAGCGGGTCGCCTCCGAGGCCGGGATCGGCCGGCTGATGAGGTACCCCTGCGCGAGGTCGCACCCCATCTCAGCCAGGTCGTCGTAGCTCTCGCGGTCTTCCACGCCCTCGGCGACCACCTGGAGCCCGAGGTTCTTGCCGAGCTCCACCGTGGCCTTGACGATCATCGTGTCGTTCGGATCCTTCTGCATGTTCATCACGAACGAGCGATCGACCTTGATCTCGCTGATCGGGAGCCGCTTCAGGTAGCTCATCGAGGAGTACCCGGTCCCGAAGTCGTCGATCGACATCCGCACGCCGACGTCGGACAGGCCGGCGAGCACGCCCATCGAGCGCGCCGAGTCCGCCATGAGGACGCTCTCGGTGAGCTCGAGCGTGAGGAACCGGGCCGGCACGCTCCAGCGCTCGAGCAGCTCGGCCACGTGCGCGGGCAGCTGGCTGTCGAGGAGGCTCCTCGTGGACAGGTTCACGGCCATCTCGACCTCGATCCCCCGGCGCGACCACACATGCCATTGCTGAAGCGCTTGATCGATGACGTAGTGCGTGAGCGGACGCAGGAGGACCGTCTGCTCGACGAGCGGGATGAAGTCGTCGGGGAACACGAGCCCGCGATCGGGATGCTGCCACCGGATGAGCGCCTCGACGCCGGCCGTTCGCCCGTCGCTGAGACGCACCTTGGGCTGGTAGTGCAGGACGAACTCACGGTTCTCGATCCCGGGTCGGACCCCCGCGACGAGCGTCAGCCGGGTCGGGTTGTGCTCGTCCATCGAGGCCTGGTAGACCTCGAACCCCCCGCCCGATTCCTTCGCCGCGTACATCGCCACGTCGGCCCGGCGGATCAACGCCTCGACGTCGTCGCTGTGCGCCGGGAAGATCGCGATGCCGACGCTCCCCGATACACCCAGCGCCAGGTTCTCGACGTTGAGCGGCTGCTCGAGCTCCTCCATCAGGCGCTCGGCGATCCGGATCGCGACCGCGTCCTCGGGCAGGTCGGGGAGGACGATGCCGAACTCGTCACCGCCGAGCCGGGCCATGAGGTCGCCGTCGCGGAGCACACCGGCCAGGCGCGGCCCGATCTGCTGCAGGAGCTGGTCGCCGAAGTGGTGACCGAGCGTGTCGTTGATCTCCTTGAAGTGGTCGAGGTCCATGATCATCACGGCGAGGCGACCGCCCTCGCCCATCGAGGCCACCGCGTCCTGCAGGTGACGCATGAACAGCATCCGGTTCGGCAGACCGGTCAGGGCATCGTGCAGCGCCTGGTACTCGTTCTCCTGGGTCTTCGCCTCGAGCTCGACCGTCGCCTCTTGCAGCGAGTGCGTTCGGGTGAACATCTGCCGCGCGAACGCCATCGGCGCGAGGAAGACCGCGATCGACCAGGGACCGATGCGCACGAACGTCGTCGCGACGACGACCGCGAAGAGGGCCAGCCCCATGTAGCTGAGGATGAACTCGCCGAAGAGCCCGACGTGCATCTCACGGAGGAGCCCGAGCACCGGCACCCCATCACGGATGTGCATGTAGTACGCGACCGCGATCGCGTTCGCCGCGTAGCCGGTCATCCCGGCGATGAGGACGGCCGGACCAAGGACGAACCAGCGCGAGTCGAGCGAGCCGAGGTGATGGAAGACCCAGCCCTCGATGATCACAGAGAGGGCGATCTGCCCGCGGTTCCACAGCGCCTTCCAGAGCGGGACCTTGAGCCGGAGCTCTCGGGCATCCGTGCTGCCGAGGAACACGATGCCGCCGGCGACCGCGGGCGAGTAGATCAGCGCGACCGAGAGCTGGAGCGGGAAGCTGAGGCTGAACGGAAGTCCGACCGTCGTGGGGATCGGCAGGAGGTCGACGATCGCGATCGCGATCACCCACTCGAGGAGCAAGGGATCGGAGGCGGAGGCCGGGTCGCCGATCACGTCGAACACGAACCAGGCGACGAGTGGGACGACGAGACCGATCTCGTAGGCTCGCACCCGCCAGGAGGCGGGGGACTCGGGAGCGATCCCCTCCGTCTGCTCGGCCCGCTCCTCAGCGGACACCGGTCGCGACCTCCTCGGTCGTGGGAAGCGTGTCGTCGGAGTGGCCACGGTCCGTGGTGACGTCGCCGGGCTCCCGCCGGCGCATCCCGGCGACGATGAGCCACGCGACGCCCGTGTAGGTGAAGACGTCCCCGACGCTGATCGCCTGGCGCACCGGAGGACCGATCGCGATCACGTCGCCGAGGAACAGGAGCCGGTCGTCCCGACCGGCGAGGTGATGCTTGGCGCCCCCTTCTTCGACGAGCAGCTCGAGCGTGTCCAACTGGTCCGAACGCACCAGCGCCTCGCGCGAAACCGGCATCCCTTCGTTCACGGCGATGACCGCGAAGTTGAGCCAGATCCCGATGAGGATGAGCAGCGCCCCCGGGACCCGATGCTGGATGTTCGCGATGGCGAAGACCGCGAGGAGCGCGAAGGCGATGTACAGGAGAACGAGTGGCCAGTGCCGACCGGGGACCGGCGCGAGCTGCAGGGCGAGTCCCACCACCGCGGCGCCGACCCAACGGATCCGCAGTCGCGCGAGGTTGGCGAGACGCCCGCCGAGCAGCAAGCCGAGCACGCCTGCGAGAACGAGCGTCGCGAAGATGACGGTCATGGATGTCCTATCGGGCGTTCGGGCGTCGGTGGTAAGTCGGGATCGGGCACATCTGGGAGGTTCTGCGGGGGGCGATCCCCGCACGGGTCGGACACGGTACTGCCCCCGGTGCTCGAGACTCCGAGCGTTCCGGGGGCAGTTCGCGCGATCTTGGTCCTAGTTGACCTTCCAGCCGGCCGACAGGGCGATGGCCAGCGCGGACAGCCAGCCCAGGGAGTACATGATCCGCCGGATGCGCACTGAGTACCTCCTCTCCATCACGAGCCGACCGTT
>JBLNAW010000087.1:0-11378 GCA_050259555.1 Solirubrobacterales bacterium | reverse complement strand
GACCCGAAAGGACGCGCGTGCCCCAGACGAAGAGCCGTCGAGCCCTCGTCGCCGTCGTGCTCGCGGCCGGCAAGGGCAAGCGGCTGAAGTCGTCGATCCCGAAGGTCCTGCGATCTACCGTGACAACTGCAAGGTCGCGCAACCGCTCTCGGCCGACAAGAAGAAGAACGCGAGTGTCGACAGGACCGTGGTCGAGCTCGCGCAGCCCGTCCGCAAGCGCCTCCCTCGCTCGCGACCGTCGATCACCACGAAGTTCGAGGTGGCCGACGCCGAGGGCTACATCACCGCCAGCTCGTATCCCGACGACGGGCTCGGCGAGATCTTCCTCAAGACGTCGAAGCAGGGCTCGACGCTCGCCGGCATCATGGACGCGTTCTCGATCGCGATCTCGATCGGGCTGCAGTACGGGGTGCCCCTCGAGGCCTACGTCTCGAAGTTCATCAACATGAAGTTCGAGCCGTCCGGGATGACCAACGATCCGGACATCCGCTTCGCGACCTCGCTCGTCGACTACGTGTTCCGGCGGCTGGCCCTCGACCACCTTCCCGAGAGCGAGCGCGAGGCGCTCGGCATCCGGTCGGTCGAGGAGCGCAAGCAGCTCGCGGCGGCGGAGGCGGCGGACAAGATGGAGGCGCCGCGAGCACCACGTCCGGCGGAGCCGATCGAGCTCATCGAGCGCCCGCAGGGGCACGCCGCCGACGCGCCGCTCTGCTACGCGTGCGGCTCGAAGATGCAGCCGGCCGGCTCCTGCTACGTCTGCCCGAGCTGCGGCAGCACCAGCGGCTGCTCCTAGAGCCGAGGACCGCGAGGGCCGGGTGTGTTTCCCGGCCCACGCCCCGTTCTGCCAGACTCGCGGCGATGGACCTCCCGTTCCAGCGGCTCGACCCCGAAGCGGTGCTGCCCGAACAGGCCCACCCGGGCGACGCCGGCCTCGACCTCCGCTCGACGATCGACGTCGAGGTCGGACCCGGGGAGCGGGTGATGGTCCCCACGGGTCTCGCCGTCGCGATCCCCGACGGCTACGCCGGCCTCGTGTTGCCACGGTCGGGACTCGCGTCGCGACACGGGCTCACGATGGCCAACGCACCGGGTCTCATCGATGCGGGGTACCGCGGAGAGGTGATCTGTGCGGTGGTCAACCTCGACCGGAGTGCAGCGGTGAAGATCGCGAAGGGCGATCGGGTCGCTCAGCTCGTCATCGTGGCCGTGCCGGATGTGAGACCGGCGTCCGTCGACGAGCTGCCCCGGTCGACCCGAGGTGAGGGCGGGTTCGGCTCGACCGGTACCCGGTGAGCGTCGTCGTGCACGCGAGGAGCTGAGGGCCGCACCGCAGCCGGTCGAGATCGGGCGTCCGGGTTGGGGCGGCCGGTTGAAGCTGCGCGCACCGGAGCCTAAACTCGATCCACGCGCGGACGTGGCTCAGCTGGTAGAGCACCACCTTGCCAAGGTGGGGGTCGCGGGTTCGAATCCCGTCGTCCGCTCTCCGCGAGAGGGACCCCATCGGGTCCCTCTCGTCGTTGCTCGTACACTGGGTTGCGGCTCGACGAGGGGCTCGCTGCGGCGGGGTGGCCGAGTGGTGAGGCAAGGGTCTGCAAAACCCTGTACACCGGTTCAATTCCGGTCCCCGCCTCGGACGGTCCGGGCCTTCCGGTAGCATCGAGGCTCGAACGCGGGCGCTTAGCTCAGGGGTAGAGCGCTTCCTTGACGCGGAAGAGGTCAGAGGTTCAAATCCTCTAGCGCCCACCATGGACCCGCGACCGCGGGTCGCCGTCCTCTCCGGCGGCTTCGTTCGCTCGATCCAAGGCGATCTTCGCGGTGAGTCCCGCTCCCGGTGTCGGCTCGAGCCACATCGATCCGCCCTGCGCCTCGATCAAGGTGCGCGCGAGCGCGAGCCCGAGGCCGGCCCCTCCCGTCGAGCGCGTGCGGCTCGGATCGGCCCGCGCGAAGCGCTCGAACGCGCGGTCGGCGAGCTCGGCGGGAAGACCCGGACCGTGGTCGGCGACCGAGATGATCGCGCTGCCGCCGTCGCGGCGCCACGAGATCGTGGCGCTGCCGCCGCCGTGAACGGCGACGTTCTCGAGGACCGCGTCCAGGGCTGCCTCGGTGGCGATCCGATCGCCGAGGGCGCCCACGTCGTCTCCCTCGAGCACGAACGACGTCGCCGACGCCCGCTCGCTCCGCATCGCCGCCGAGCGGCAGATCGTGCCCAGATCCATCGGCTCGCGCTCGAGCGCCGCCGCTCCGCGTTCGGTGCGCGCCAGGAGGAGCATCCGCTGGGTCAGCGCGGTGAGGTAGTCGATCTCGGACAGCACCTGTGCGCCGAGCTCGGGGTCGTGCTCGGCGAGCACCTCGACGCCCGAGCGGACGAACGTGAGCGGCGTTCGGAGCTCGTGCGAGGCGTCGGCGGCGAACCCCGCTTGCGCCTGATAGGCGCGCTCGATCGGGCGAACCGCCCGCCCCGCCAGCCACCATCCCGCCCCGAGCGCCAGCACGAGGCCGATCCCGCCCCCCGCGAGCAGCAACAGCCGGACCCGGCGGAGCAGCCCTGCCTCCGGCTCGAGCGAGCGTCCCGCGACGACGACGGCGACGCTCGAAGAGACGGTCACCACACGGATCGGCTCGCCGCCGGCCCTCGTGTCCGTCACCTCCTCCGGGTAGGGGCGGAGCCACGGCGTTGCCTCATCCGGTTCCCCCACCGATGCGCCGCTCGGGTCGAAGACCGCGATCCTGACCAGCGCTCTCGACGGAACGTCCGAGTCGGGCGGCGGCACCACGTGTCCGCTCTCTGCGATCAGGTCGATCTGCGCGGTCGCCGCCGCCGTCAGCTCGGCGGTCGCGGCCCGGTCGAGGCTGCGGGCGAGCAGCGCGTACCCGGCGACACCGAGGATCAGCAGGATCACGCTGATGATGAGGGTCTGCGACGCGGCCGTCCGGACGCGGAGCGAACGGAACATCAGCGACCCACCGAGTACCCAACGCCGCGGACCGTTTGGATGATCTCGCCGGCGTCCCCCAGCTTGCGGCGCAGGTAATGGACGTAGAGGTCGACGACCTTCGTCCGGGCGTCGAAGGAGAAGTCCCAAACCTCCTCCTTGAGCTCGCTCCGGGACACCACACGGCCGGCGTTCCGGAGCAAGCACTCGAGGAGGTCGAACTCCTTCGCCGTGAGATCGACCTCGTGACCGTCGACCCGCACGCGTCGCGACTTCGGGTCGAGCGCGACCGATCCGAAGGCGAGCACACGGCTGCCGGGCGCCGCCGGTTCCGACCGCCGGGTGATGGCGTCGAGGCGGGCGAGGAGCTCGGCGAACGCGAAGGGTTTGACGAGGTAGTCGTCGGCGCCCCCGCGAAGCCCGGCCACGCGATCCTCGACCGTGTCACGCGCCGTGAGCAGGAGCACCGGCAGGCGGCTCCCCGCCGCGCGAAGCTCGGCCGTGAGGGTCATGCCGTCGAGGCCCGGGAGCATCACGTCCACCACCGCCGCGTCGAAATCGCCGGACGCGGCGAGGTCGAGTCCTTCGACGCCGTCGTAGCTCGCCTGCGCGTCATGCCCTTCCCGTCGCAGCCGAGCGACCAGAAGGTCCGCCAGCCGGCGGTCGTCTTCGATCATCAGCACGCGCATAGGCTCATGCTCTCGCATCGGAACGGTCCTGCGCTCGCAGATCCTTACCGTTCTCGAACCTTGGCCCAACCAACGTCCAAACACCGGCCGGGATACTCGGGCCCGTGAAGACGACGACGAGAACCCGCCGCGCACCGAACCTCCCGCCACCGCCGTCCATGCCGCACCGCACCGCGTGGGAGGCCTTCCTCGAGAGCTGGAAGGCGCAGCCCGCCTCGCTCGCGCTGCTGCGAGCGTTCCTCGGCGTGACCTTCCTGTACGCCGGGATCCAGAAGCTCCTCGACCCGAACTTCCTCCACCGCGGCTCGCCTGATTTCATCGGCAGTCAGCTCCAGGCGTTCTCCCAAGGCAGCCCGATCGGATGGCTGCTCCACGCGCTCGTGCCGTTCGCCGTCCTCGTCGGGGTCGGCATCGCGATCACCGAGATCGCCATCGGACTCGGCACGCTGGCCGGCGTCGCACCCGTCCTCCTCGCGCTCGCCGGGTTCCTCGTCAACCTGACCCTGACGCTCTCCGCGACGTGGCACGTCCACCCGTATTTCCTCGGCTCCGACTCGATCTACGCGGTCGCGTGGCTCGCCTACGGCGTCGCGGTGGTCGAGGCCCGGCGTCGCAGGATCACGACCGGCCGGAAGGCTTCGGCGAAGTCGGGTCCGGCGCATGCGACGAGCGCGCTGAGCCGGCGCGAGTTCGTGCGCGGGGCCGCGCTCGCAGGCGCGACGCTCGCGACCGCAGCCGTCGCCGTCGCGCTCGAGGGTGACCACACGATCGGCAAGGCGTTCGCGTCGGGTCGGCGGCTGGGGACGACGAGCACGCCGACGGGAGCAACCGGATCGGCACCGATCGGCCCGGCGAGCGGCGGTTCGGCCTCGACGGCGGCCGCGGGCACGCAGGGAACGCCGATCGCCCAGCTGTCGAGCATCCCCGTCGGAGGCGCGATCCCCTTCGAGGCCCCCGGGATCGGCGCCGCCGCACTCGTGCGGATCGGGCGGAACGAGGTCGTCGCGTACAGCAGGACCTGTACCCACGCCGGGTGCGAGGTCGGCTACGACCAGTCGGCGGAGCTCCTCGTCTGCCCGTGCCACGGCGCCGAGTTCGATCCCACCAACGGTGCCCAGCCGGTCGCCGGGCCCGCGCCCACGGCGTTGCGCAAGATCAACGTCGAGATCGACCAGGCTTCGGGTCAGGTCATGCTCCTGTCCTGAGGAGGCGCCGGCGTCGGTGCGAGGGGTTGCGCTGAAATGCAATCTTGCGCCATCGAGTTGCAGGTGCGACACTGACGGACGTCCGAGCTGCAAGGCTCGGCCAAGACGGCGGCGCGACGCGGGCACGCGCCGCCGTCGCCTATCTGGGGGCCTTCCGACGGGTGCTACCCTGATGCGCGCGGGCGCGTAGCTCAGTGGGAGAGCGCTTGCTTCACACGCAAGAGGTCGCAGGTTCAAAACCTGCCGCGCCCACCCGACATCGACCGACGTCGTCGGCATGAGTGCCAACGACCATCGGGCGATGGTCGTGGTTTACACGGTCTACGCGGTGTGCGAGCCTGTGCGCGCACGAGAAGGAGGTCGATGTGTCCGATCGTCTGAAGCAGAGCCTCATGTCGAGCAGGACGGAGATCGAGGCCGGGCTTGCCGAGGCCGAGGCGGAGCTCGCGCGGGTCCGCCAGCGCGCCCGCGAGCTCGAGGAGCTGATCGCGCTGGGCACGGCCACGTTGCTCGCGGCCGAGATGATCTCGGGCGGAGCCAAGAGCGCGTCGGCGCCCGCGGCACCGGCCGCGTTCGCGGCGCCGGCTGCCGTCCCCGCGGGCAACCCTTCGGTGGCGGGAGATCTCGCTGCCGCACACGAGAAGTCCAAGGACGAGCTGCAGTCGCGTCTGACCAAGACGCAGAAGTAGCCCTCTTCCGCACCGCTGGCCCGTCGGCGTGATGCCGGCGGGCGGCGGTCGCGTTCCGCGACATCCGATGCTCGCGGGATACCGCGCCGAGTCACCCGCGCCGAGGGGGAAACGGATGACCACGGAGAGCCAGACGATCGCCGCCGCCCGAGCGGAGGCGCTCACGAAGATCTACGGCGAGGGGGACGCCGCGGTTCGTGCGCTCGACGGCGTCTCCGTCGTCTTCGAAGCGGGCCGGTTCACCGCGATCATGGGGCCGTCCGGCTCCGGCAAATCGACACTGCTGCACTGCATGGCCGGACTCGACACGCCGTCGGGAGGTCGTGTGTTCATCGGCGACGTCGACCTCACGACCCTCTCGGAGAAGGAGCTCACGCTGCTCCGCCGAGACAAGGTCGGGTTCGTCTTCCAGGCGTTCAACCTCATCCCGACGCTGAACGCGGCCGAGAACATCACGCTTCCCCTCGACATCGCCGGGCAGAAGGCCGACCCGTCCTGGTACGACACCGTGGTCGACACGATCGGCCTCCGCGACCGCCTCACGCATCGACCGGCCGAGCTCTCCGGCGGACAGCAGCAACGGGTGGCGGGGGCGCGAGCCCTCGTCAGCCGTCCCGAGATCGTCTACGCCGACGAGCCGACGGGGAACCTCGACTCGCGCTCGGGTGCCGAACTCCTGAGGTTCCTGCAGAGCGCCGTCAGGGATCACGGGCAGACGATCGTGATGGTCACGCACGACGCGAACGCCGCGAGCTACTCGGACCGCATCGTGTTCCTCGCGGATGGTCGAGTCGTCGACGAGATGCTCGAGCCGACGGCCGAGCGGGTGCTCGACCGCCTGAAGTCCCTGGAGACGTAGCCGTGTGGCGCGCGACGCTGAAGAGCCTGCTCGCGAAGAAGGTCCGCCTGATGCTCACCGCACTGTCGGTCGTGCTCGGCGTCGGGTTCATGGCAGGGACGTACGTGCTCACGGACACGATGGGCAAGGCGTTCGACCAGTTGTTCTCGACGATCGCATCCGACACCGACGTGATCGTGCGCGCCGAGTCCGCCTACTCGGCGACCGGCGGCGGGGGCATGGGCGGCGGGGGAGGAACGGAGGGGCGGCAGCCGATCCAGGCGAGTGTGCTCGACGACGTCCTCGCGGTCGACGGGGTCGCGACGGCACACGGCGACGTCGGCGGGTACGCGCAGTTCGTCGACCCGAAGACGAACGATGCGATCGGCGGGTTCGGCCCACCGACGATCGGACTCTCGTGGGATCCCGACTCGACCGTGATCACGATCCGGGAGGGGAAGGAGCCCGAGGGATCGGATCAGGTGGCGATCGACGCGGCCACGGCTCGATCCCACGACCTCCATGTGGGTGACCGGGTCGAGGTGCTGTTCACGGGTCCGCCGCAGACGTTCACGATCTCGGCGATCGTCGGGTTCGGCGACGCCGACAACCTCGCCGGCGCCACCCTCGCCCTGTTCCCGCTGGACACGGCGCAGGCGCTGTTCGACAAGGTCGGCGTGTACGACTCGATCAGCATCGACGCCGTGGACGGCGTGTCGGCCTCGGCCCTCCGAGCCCGCGTGCAGACCGTGCTCCCCTCGGGGGTAGAGGCCGTCACGAGCGCGACCGTGGCCGACGAGAACACCAAGGCCCTGAACGAGGGACTCGGCTTCTTCAAGGTCGCGCTGCTGGTCTTCGCGTTCATCTCCCTGTTCGTGGGCGCCTTCATCATCTTCAACACCTTCTCGATCATCACCGCGCAGCGGACGCGCGAGCTCGGGCTGCTTCGGGCGCTCGGCGCGAGCCGGAGCCAGGTGCTGGTGTCGGTGCTG
This sequence comes from Solirubrobacterales bacterium, assembly GCA_050259555.1. Taxonomy (GTDB): domain Bacteria; phylum Actinomycetota; class UBA4738; order UBA4738; family HRBIN12; genus HRBIN12. The sequence continues at coordinate 4,032 of JBLNAW010000087.1, read as the reverse complement.
ATCGAGGCCGTGCTGGTGGGGCTCATCGCGTCCGCCGTCGGGATCGCGGTCGGCGTCCTGATCGCGATCGGGCTGAAGGCGCTCCTCGCCGTCTTCGGCGTCGACATCCCGAGTACGGGGCTCGAGCTCCTCCCACGCACGATCGTCGTCTCGCTCATCGTCGGCACGGTCGTGACGCTCGTCGCGTCGATCGTGCCGGCGCGCAAGGCCGCCCGCGTGGCACCCATGGAGGCGCTGCACGAGGGAGGCACCACCTTGCGCCGGGCATCCCTCCGCCGCCGCGCCGTGGTGGGAACCGCGGTCACGGGGGTCGGGATCGCGTCGCTGCTGTACGGCCTGTTCGGGACGCCGCCCTCGATCGGTCAGATCATCGGGTTCGGCGCGGCGGTGACGTTCATCGGCATCGGGATCCTGTCGCCGCTCGTGGCCCGCCCGGTGGCCCGTGCGCTCGGCAGCCCGCTCCGCCGGCTCGGCGTGCAGGGCCGCCTCGGACAGGAGAACGCGATGCGGAACCCCAAGCGGACCGCGTCGACCGCCTCCGCGCTCATGATCGGCCTCGCGCTCGTCTCGATGGTCACGATCCTCAGCGCGTCGCTGAAGGCCTCCTTCAACGCGGCCTTGGAGGAGACGCTGCGGGCGGACCTCACCGTCTCGACCTCGTCACTCACCACCTTCAGCCCCGACGTCGCGACGCTGATCCGAGAGGTGCCGGAGGTCGCTGCGGTGTCGGAGTTCCGGCAGAACGCGTTCCGGTTCCGCGGTGCGGACAACTTCCTCACGGCGGTCGACCCGGCGACGATCGAGCAGGTCGCCACCGTCGACATGATCACGGGGACGACGTCGGCGCTCGCGCAGGGCAGCATCCTCGTCTACAAGGACGTCGCCGAGGAGAACGGCTTCAAGCAGGGCGACACGGTCACGCTCGAGTTCCCCAGCACGGGAGTGCAGCGGTTCGTCGTCGGCGGGATCTACGGTGAGAACCGGCTGGTGGGCGATTGGGTGATCTCTCTCGATACGTACGAGCGGAACTACACGGAGCAGCTCGACACGTTCGTCCTCGTGAAGGGCAGGCCCGGCGTGAGCCCCTCGGCGCTGCAGCACGCGGTCGAGGGCAAGGTCGGCGACTTCCCGAACATCCAGGTGCAGGATCAGGCGGCCTTCCGCGAGAAGCAGGCGGGATTCATCGATCAGATCCTCGGTCTGGTGACCGCGCTCCTGCTGCTCGCCGTGATCATCGCGCTGTTCGGCATCGTGAACACCCTCAGCCTGTCGATCTTCGAGCGCACGCGAGAGATCGGGCTCCTGCGCGCCGTCGGCATGACGCGACGGCAATTGCGTTCGATGGTGCGATGGGAGTCGGTCATCATCGCCGTGTTCGGCGCGCTGCTCGGGCTGGCGCTCGGTGTGTTCTTCGGGTTCTCGCTGCAGCAGGCGCTGAAGGGGCAAGGGCTGTCCGAGCTGCGCATCCCCGCAACCCAGCTCATCGTGTACGTCGTCCTCGCCGGGCTCGCCGGCGTGGCGGCCGCGGTCTTGCCGGCCCGCAAGGCCGCGAAGCTCAACGTGCTCGAGGCCATCACGTACGAGTAGCCCGGGCGGGGCGGATATCATGGCGGCCCATGCCGAGCATCCGCCTCGAAGACGGCCGTGACGTCGAGCTCCCCGAGGGGGAGCCGGTCGGATCGATCCTGCCCCCCGAGGCCATCGCGGCGCGGGTCGGGGAGACGCTCGTCGACCTGTCATTCGTTCCCGACCACGACGGTCTTCAGGCCTCGGGCGTCAGCTCCTCCGATCAGGAGGGTCTCCACGTGCTCCGTCACTCGACCGCGCACGTGATGGCGCAGGCCGTATGCGACCTCTACCCGGGCACGCGGTACGCGATCGGCCCGTCCGTCGAGGACGGCTTCTACTACGACTTCGAGCTCCCGGCCTCGGTCGGACCGGAGGACCTCGAGCGCATCGAGGCTCGGATGGCCGAGATCGTCGCCGCGGACCAGCCCTTCGTTCGCGAGGAGGTCTCGAGGCAGCAGGCACTGGAGCGTTTCGGCGACCAGCCGTTCAAGCGCGAGATCATCGAGGCCCTGGGAGCGGAGGAGGGCGAGGTGGCCGCCGGCGAGACGGTGACCGTCTACCGCAACGGCGTGTGGGCGGACCTGTGCCTCGGCCCGCACGTGCCGTCCACGGGCCGACTCGGAGCCTTCAAGCTCATGAAGCTCGCCGGTGCGTACTGGCGAGGCGACGAGACCCGTCCGATGCTCCAGCGGATCTACGGCACCGCGTGGGCGACGCGCGACGACCTCGAGGCGTACCTCCACCGGCTCGAGGAGGCCGAGCGGCGCGACCACCGGCGTCTCGGCCGCGAGCTCGACCTGTTCTCCTCACCGGACGAGCTGGGCCCGGGGCTCTGGGTCTGGCATCCCCGGGGCGGGGTGTTCCGCAAGCAGCTCGAGGACTACGTCCGCGACCTGCACCTCGAGCGGGGATACGACCTCGTCGTCACCCCGCACATCGCCCGCTCGGTGCTGTGGGAGACCTCGGGGCACCTCGCGAAGTTCTCCGAGAACATGTACCCCCCGATGCGGGACGAGCAGGGCGACTACTACGTGAAGCCCATGAACTGCCCGTTCCACATCCTCATCTACAAGTCGAAGACGCGCTCGTACCGCGAGCTGCCGATGCGCCTGTCCGAGCTCGGGACGATCTACCGGCACGAGAAGGTGGGCACGCTCCACGGACTGCTTCGGATCCGCGGCGGCACGCAGGACGACTCGCACATCATCTGCACGCCGGATCAGCTGATCGACGAGGTGCTCCGCGTCTTCGATCTCACGCTCGAGATCCACCGGACGTTCGGCTTCTCGGACCCGATCGTGAACCTGTCGACCCTGCCCGGGAAGTCGATCGTCGAGGCCGACATGGCCGAGCGCGCGACCGAGGCTCTGCGGAACGCGCTGGACAAGAGCGGCCTCGAGTACACGCTGGCCGAGGGCGAGGGTGCGTTCTACGGTCCGAAGGTCGACTTCCACTTCCGGGACGCGATCGGGCGCCTCTGGCAGCTCACGACCGTGCAGTGCGACTTCGCCCTGCCGGAGCGCTTCGACATGGAGTACGTCGGCGAGGACAACCAGCGGCATCGCCCGGTGATCATCCACCGCGCGATCCTCGGCACGCTCGAGCGCTTCAGCGGTGTGCTGATCGAGCATTACGCCGGGGCCTTCCCGTTGTGGCTCGCGCCCGAGCAGGTACGGCTCGCGCCCGTGGCCGACCGCCACCTCGGGCATGCCCAGGAGCTCGCGGTCGCGTTGCGAGCGGCCGGCCTCCGTCCCTTCGTCGACGAGAGCGCCGAGACCGTCGGCAAGAAGGTCCGCGCCGCGCAGCTCATGAAGGTGCCGTACACGCTCGTGATCGGCGACAAGGAGATCGACTCCGGCGCGCTCACGGTCCGGCGCCGGGACGGCGTCGAGACCAAGGGCGTTGCCCTCGAGGCCTTCTCGGCCGCGCTCGTGCGCGAGGCGGAAGCTCGATCCCTCGAGCCCTCCACGTTCGAGGGGTAGGCCATGGAACGGCTCTGGTCGCCGTGGCGGATGGCCTACATCGAGTCCGCGAAGGACGGCGAGCCCGAAGGGTGCGTGTTCTGCGGCCTGCTCGAGGGCACGGGCGACCCCGCCGAGCACCGGATCTTGCATCGGGACGACCTCGCATGGGTGACGCTCGCGAAGTACCCGTACAACCCGGGCCACCTGCTCGTGTTGCCCGTGCGCCACACGGGCGACCTGGAGGACCTCACGGCGGAGGAGAACGCCGCCCTCTCGAGGCTCCTGCAACGGAGCGTCCGAGCGATCCGCGACCAGGCGCAGCCGCACGGGTTCAACGTCGGCCTGAACCTCGGCCGCATCGCCGGCGCGGGGATCCCTGAGCATCTCCACTGGCACGTGGTGCCGCGCTGGAGCGGGGACACCAACTTCATGCCGGTGGTCGGTCAGACCCGCGTCCTGCCCGAGCTGCTCGAGGAGACCTTCGAGAAGCTCGCTCCGC
>JBLNAW010000086.1:0-3148 GCA_050259555.1 Solirubrobacterales bacterium | reverse complement strand
CCGCTCGTGCTCCAACCTAGCCCGGGCCGCGGCGGCGTGCTCGGTGGCAGCGGTGGCCACCGACGTCGCGGCCTCGATCTCCGCGCGGGTCCGGTCGGCGTCGACCTCAGGGAGTCCCGTGAGCGCGGCATCCAGTGCCGCGAGCGCCTCCCCGCGCTCGGTGAGCCGCCGGGCCGCGTGCAGCCGCTCGCTCACGCCGTCGAGCGACACGAGCTCCTCGCGGAGCGCCGGGAGCTCGGCGAGCTCGGACGCCGCGCGTTCGATCCGCTCGATGAGCCCGTTCCGATCCGCCGTGAGCTGCTCACGGGTCTCGGTCCGGTTATCGAGCTCGCGCGTGAGCTGCTCGACCCGCTGCCGGATCCGGTCCGAGGTCTCGAACGCCTTCCGCGCCGCGGTCGAGCGCTTCTCCGCGTCCCTGAGGGCGCTCGAGGCCTCCTTCGCCCCAGCCGCGGCCTCCTTCGCCGTGTCGACGGCCTCCTTGCGGAGGGCCTCGAGCTCGGCCAGGTCGGCTACCGCCGGCGCGAGCTGCTCGGCGCTCTGCTTCGCCGTCCGCGCCTCGCGGCGCGCCGCGGTGCGCGCCTCGTCCACCGGGCGGATGCCGAGCAGTCGCAGCGCCATCTCCTTGCGCTTGCCGGGCGTGACCTCCGAGAAGGCGTCGAGCTGCTTCTGCTCCGCGTAGACCGACGCTCGGAACACACGCAGGTCCATGTGCAGCAGGTGCTGGATCTGCTCGTCGACGTCCGAGACGCCGGATGCGAGGAGCAGGTCGCCCACGAAGAGTTCAGCCTCCGGCGCGGAACCCTTGCCCTTCAACGCCCGCCGGACCTCGTACGTCTGTCCGCCGTGCTCGAACACCAGACGGACCTCGCAGTCGGTGAGCACGCCGTGCGTGCGGATCTCCTGTTTCTTGGTCCTCGCCGCGTCCACGCCGTAGAGGGCGAACGCGACCGACTCCATGAGCGTCGACTTCCCGCTCCCGTTCTCGCCGAAGATCCCGATCACGCGCGCCGGCAGCTCGAGCTCGACCTGCTCGAACTGACGGAAGTTGCGGAGGGAGAGCTCGAGGAGCCTCACACGGTCTCCCCCCTCGACTCCTCGAGGAATCGAGCTCCCATCGCGACGATCCTCGGGCGGTCGAGGCCCGAGAGGTCCTGGAGTTCGACGTAGCTCCCCCACTCCTGCTCGAGCGAGCCGACCGTCGGGCCGCCCTGGACGGCCGTCGCCTCGGCGCCGTAGTCGGGCTCGACCTGGACGAAGAGCGCCCCCGGCACCGCCTCCTGGAACTGCTCGTTCGCGACCTGGCGCAACGCGGCCGGGTCCACCTCGTTCAGGTAGACGCGCACGATGCCGCCCTCGGGCGTCCCCCTCGAGAGGCGCTCGACCGCGTCGACGAGCTCGCCCGACGACAGGCCGGCCGAGGGCACGCTCACGGTGGCGAGTGGACGCGCGTTCGGGTTCTCGACGTGCTCGACGGAACGGGCCTCGGTGTCGAGGACGACGATCCCCTTCGGATCCTGGGGGGAGTCCGCGTAGGTGAACGTGTCGGTCGAGCCCGCGTACCACGTCCGTTTCGAGGCCTTCTGGTACGCGTGGTAGTGACCGAGCAGGACGAGGTCGAAGCGCTTGTCGAAGGCGCCCTCCTCGATCTCGAGCTCGTTGATGTCGGGGTAGGCACCCGCCGGGATCGACGTGAGCGCCACGTGTGCGAGGAGCACGTTCATGCCGTCGGCCGTCAGGGAGCCCGCCGCGCGCTCGAGCTCCGTCCGGAAGTCGGGGACCGAGAGCGTCTGCGGCACCGCGTGGATCCGGACCCCGGCGACATCCACCGACCGCGCCTCCATCGACCACGCGAACGTCACGCCGTCGAAGACCTCCTCGAGCGCCGCGTACGGGGAGCCGGTTCCCCGCACCCGGGGCGTGTCGTGGTTGCCGCTGATCACCACCCCGGGCAGGCCGGCCTCGCGCAGGCGCTTCAGGCCGATGAGGACCTTCGAGAACGTCCGGTACGTGGGACGGGCGTGGTCGAAGACGTCGCCGAGCCACAGGAACCCGTCGGGCTCGAGCTCGAGCGTCCGCTCGATCGCCCAGGCGAACGAGCGCAGGAAGTCCTCCTCGCGCAGGTTCCGCCCCTCGTCGTCGCGCAGGTGCGCGAGGTGGGTCCGGCCGAGGTGCGCATCCCCGAGCGCGACGAACCGCGCCATCTACTCCGCGAACCCCCTGCCCGCGCCCTCGGGCCGGGCCGGGAGCGGGGCGGGTCCGGTGACGGACCCCAGGTAGTCCTCGTAGAGCCACACCTGCGCGGGGAGCGCGAACGGCGCTTCGAGGTTCGTGACGATCGCCTCTCCCGGCATGAGCGTCTGGATCTCCGGGCCGAGATCGCTGATGTCCTGCTTCGAGGACCCACGGAGGATGTTGCGGTCCTTCTCGTCGGCCAGGCCGAGGACGAAGAAGGTGTTGAACTGGGATAAGAGCTCGTCGTCGATCAGCTTCGGCTGCTGGCTGACCGCGCACAGGCCGACCTTGAACTTGCGGCCCTCGCGCGCGACGCGCGGGAACACGTTCTCGTCCGAGCGCTTCGTCCGCGAGAGCACGCGCTGCGCCTCCTCGAGCGCGACGAGCGTCGGCGGGAGCGCCGCGAACCGCTCGCGGTCGTCGAGGTAGATCCCGCCGTAGGTCTCGAGCACGCGGCGCGTGATGACGGAGGCCACGAGGATCTCCTCCATCGACGACAGGCCGGAGCTGTCGACGAGGACCGAGTAGCCGTCCATCAGCTCGTCGACGATCCGCGCCGAGAGCGAGGGCTGCGACGGGTCGCGGCTGATGCAGGGCATATCGAGGATCCGTTGCGCTCGGCGCTGGATCACCTGGAGCGTGCTCGTGGCGACGCCGAGGTCCTCGGCCATCGCCGCGACGTCCGGTTCCTCGCCGACACGCACGATCCACTCCTCGCGGAAGAAGCGGATGAGCCGGTAGATCGCGTCCTCCTGCGCGTGGCTCCACTCGTACGCCGTCTGCAGGTCGCCGAGTGTGAGCTCGCCGAGCGAGAGGCGCAGGGCCGTCGCGGCCGCCCCGGCGGCGCGGGTCGCGTAGACCTTCAGACGGTCCGGCGCCCACGGATGGTCCCGTAGGCCTCGGCGGAGGCCACTGC
>JBLNAW010000085.1:0-5311 GCA_050259555.1 Solirubrobacterales bacterium | reverse complement strand
GCCTCGAGCCCGGCGATCAGTCGCAGCGCCGTCGTCTTACCCGAGCCGGACGGACCCACCAGGACGACGAACTCCCCGTCCTCGATCTCGAGCGAGAAGTCGTGGAGCGCCGTGACCTCGCCGAACCGCTTCGTGACGTTGTCGAAGGTTACGTGTGCCATCGTCAGCCCTTCACCGCACCGGTCAGCATCCCGCGCATGAACTCGCGCTGGAAGATGATGAAGACGATCAGGATCGGCAGCGCAACGATCACTGCGCCTGCCGACACGAGCGCGATCTGCGTCGTGTACTTGCCCGAGAAGCTGGCGAGACCGGCCGGCGCCGTCATGCGGTTGATCGTGAACACGAGGGCGAGGAAGAACTCGTTCCAGCTGTCGGCGAACGTGAGCACCGTGAGCGTGAGGATCGCCGGACGGGCGAACGGCACCATGATCTTCCAGAGCGTCTTCCAGCTCGACGCGCCGTCGATGCGGGCGGCCTCCAACAGCGACGGCGGCGCGGACAGGAACGCCGCCCGCATCCAGAAGATCCCGAACGCCACCTCGCCCGAGACCTCGAGGATGATCAGCGCCCAGTACGTGTCGATCAGCCCCATCGCCTGCACGTCGTAGTAGAGCGGCACGATCGTGGCCTCGGTCGGGATGATGAGCCCGAGGATGAACAGGTAGAAGATCACCTTCGAGCCCGGGAAGCGCATCGTCGCGAACGCGTAACCGCCGAGGATCGACAGCACCACCGATGCGGGGACCATGACGGCCGCCACCACGATGCTCGTCGTGAAGTAGTCGGAGAACTTCCCCTGGTCCCAGGCCGTGGTGTAGTTGTGCCAGTCGAAGCTCGGCGGAAGGCCGAACCCCGACGGCGAGACCCCCTGCTGCGCGGGGTAGAAGCTCGCGAGCACGATGCCGATGAGTGGATAGACCGCGACCGCCGAGCACAGGATGATCAGCACGTAGTTCATCGTGACCTGCAGCCGAGAGGCGGTGGTGTTCATGCCTCGGCCCCCCGCTCCATCAGCCGGTTGATCACGAACGTCACCGCGAAGACGATCAGCATGAGGACGATGCCCAGCGCCGCGGCCGAGCCGACCTCGCCGATCTGGAACAGACGGAACCAGATCGTGTAGGCGGGGACGGTGGTCGAGGTCCCAGGCCCTCCGCTGGTGAGCACGTAGATCTCGTCGAACGTCCCCAGCGTCCCGATCACCGACAGCACGAGCACGACCTGCAGCTCGTACCGCAGCCCGGGCAGCGTGACCGCGAAGAACTCGCGGATCGCGTTCGCGCCGTCGACCCGGGCCGCCTCGTACAGGCTCGAGGGGATCTTCATCACGCCCGCGAGGAACAGGATCAGACAGAAGCCGAACTGCCCCCACATCCCGAACACACCGACCGCCGGCAGCGCCGTGTTGAAGTCGCCCAGCCAGCCGTTGGACGGAACCAGCGCGCCGAGGCCCATGTGCCGCAACGCTGTGGCGATCGGACCGTCGATGTCGTACATCCAGATCCACGCCACGGATGTCACGACGTCGGTGATCACGAGCGGGAGGAACAGCAGCACCCGGAAGAACGTGAGGCCCCGGATCCGGATGCGCGACAGGACGGCGGCAAGGAACAGGCCGATCACGATCGGCATGAACGAGTAGAAGACCATGAGCTTCAGGACGTGGACGTACCCCTCGCGGATCGCCGGGTCGGTGAAGAACTCCTTGTAGTTGTCCAGGCCCACGAACGTCCCCGGCAAGATCCCATCCCACTGGTAGAAGGACAGGTTGATGCCCTGCCCGAGCGGGAACAGATTGAAGATGAAGTAGAGGACGAACGCAGGAGCGACGTACAGGTACCCGAGTCGGCGCGACTCGCCGGGTAGGTACTCGGGCTTGCGGCGACGCCGACCCCTGCCGAAGCTCGTGACCGCGACCGCTCCGGCAAGGGCCTCGGGCTGCGGCCGCTCTTCCATCATGTCCGGGAGCTCTGGAACTCCGCGTAGTCAGTTTGGATCTTGGTCACGAACTCCTGCGGCGTGATCCGCATCGCCATCAGCTCCTGGATCGCCGCGGTCGTCGTGTTGTAGAAGGTGGGTGTCGCCCAGTCCAGGTAGGGAACCATGCCGTTCGCTTCGCTCACGCTCGCGGCCGCGCCCACCACATCCCCCAGCACCGTTCCCGCCTGCACCGCGGGCGCCGCGCCGATGCTCAGCGGGATCTGCCCGGTCGGCAGCAGCAGCTCGGCGGCGTGGGCGTTGGTCATCCAGTCGATGTACGCAGCGGCCACGTCCGGGTGCTCGGTCCCGGCCGAGATCGACAGCGGGAACCCCGCGCCACCCGTCGAGACCGTCGCTCCGCCCGCCTCCACCGGAGGCATCACGAAGAAGCCGAAGTCCTGGCTGTCGGCCCCGAGGCTCTCCACGATCCAGTTCCCGGTGATCATGAACAGGCCCTCGCCCTTCGCGAAGTTCGCCACCGCGTCGTCGTAACCTCCGCCGCCGAACCCCGGCGTGAAGTACCCCTTGGTCGCCCAGTCCTGCAGAGTGGTGGCAGCTTGCAGGTTCCCCGGCGTGTCGAAGGACAGGTCATTGCCCTTGAGACCGAAGATGAAGTCGGTGAGGTAGTCCACCGTTTCGAGCTGGTCCTGGAGGATCACGTACTCGTGGATCCCGGGGAACGCGTCGTTGTTCCCGAACTGGATCGGCACCTCACCGGCCTGCTTCGCAACCTCCAGCGCGTGCTCGAACTCGTCGAAGGTCGTGGGGAGGGTGAGCCCGAGGTCGTTCAGCTTCTTCACGTTGTAGTAGACGCCGATGATCTCGCCGAAGGTCGTGAACCCGAACAGGCTGCCGGTGCCGAACTGCGAGCCGTCCGAGGACCACCGGCTGACGTCGAGCACGTTCTGCGACACCCGGTCGGTCCAGCCGTAGGCGTCGGCGTAGTTGTCGAGCGGCAGGAGCAGGCCCGCCTTGACGAGCTGTCCCATGTCCGGCCAGCCCTGGTTGACCTCGACCACGTCGGGGCCCTTCGGCCCCGCGATCGCGAGTCGCAGGAGCGCCTTCAGCTCACCGAAATCCCGGTTGACCCGCTTGATCGTGACGTTCGGGTACTTCTGCATGAACTCTTCGTTCAGCTGGTCCCACACCTTGCTGACCTGACAGCACTCCTGATCCCAGACGGTGAGGGTCACCGGCCCCGTCTCGGTGACGCCGGTGCGCGCGGGCTCGGGCGGCGCGGATGCCTGGTGGGTCTCACCGCCCGGCGTGCAGGCCATCGCCACGAGAGCGAGGACCGCCACGACAACGGAACCACGTAGGCCGATCTTCTGGGCGCTCATGGAGCGACTCTAGAAGGCCGGAATAGGCGAAGTCAAGCCAACAGGGTTTTCATGGGAACCACCTCAGGCTATGATGGGCGCATGTCGGACTCCGACGAGTCGTTGCTCGACCGTCTCCAACTGCGCTACCAGCGCGTCCAGGAAGCCCTCGCCGAGGAGCTGGCCCGGGACCGCCGGCCGCCCGGCTCCCCCTTGCCACCCGAGCGAGCGCTCGCCGAGCACTTCGGGGTCAGTCGCGTCACGTTGCGGCGGGCGCTCGACGAGCTCGAGCGCGCGGGCCTCGTGTCGCGGACCCCGGGGGGAGGCTGGGTCGTCGCGGGCGCCCGGATCGGCGAGCCGCCGAACGAGCTGATGAGCTTCTCCGAGATGGCGGCCGCGCGCGGCCTCACGCCGAGATCCCGAATCCTGACCGAGCACGTCCGGCCGGCTACGATCGACGAGGCCGACACGCTCGGCCTCGCACCCGGCGCCCCGCTGTTCGAGCTCGAACGCCTGCGCCTGATGGACGAGGTGCCGATCCTCGTCGACCGGACCCGGATCCCGCTCACGCTCGCGCCCGACATCGGCGAGGCCGACTTCTCGACCGTCTCGCTGTACTCGGTGCTCGAGGGGCGCTACGGGATCCGCGCGGCGCGGGCGCGCTTCGCGGTCGAGGCCATCGCGGCCGACGAGCGCCTCGCCGCTCTGCTCGAGCTCGAGCCGGGCGGCCCGCTCCTGCGGTGCGATCAGCTGACCGAGGACGAGGCCGGCCGAGCCATCGAGATGTGCGAGATGGTCTACCGAGGCGACCGCTACCGCTTCCGCGCCACGCTCGTGCGGGCCGGGGCGAGCGTCGCTCCCCTCGCCGACGCCACGCTCGAGCGACCGCCGGGGTAGGTGGTCGTGCCCTCGCCCCGCATCGACGTCCTCGACGACTACGACGCCCTCAGCCGGGTCGGCGCCGACCTGGTGTGCGACTTCCTCGGAGCCACCCCGGAGGCACGCGTCCTCGTCGCGACGGGAGCCACGCCGATGGGCCTGTATCGCGAGCTCGCCCGGCGCCGCGAGCGGGGGGAGCTCGACGCGACCGGGGTGACGGTCTTCCAGCTCGACGAGTACGCCGGCATCACGCCGGACGATCGCCGCTCGCTGCTCGGCTGGGCGCGACGGAGCTTCATGGAACCGCTCGGCATCCCGCCGGAACGCGTCGTCCCCGTTCCCACGGACGGCGATCCGGCGGCGTGCGCCGCGTACGACCGCCAGGTCGAGCGGGCCGGCGGCTACGACCTCGCGATCCTCGGGATCGGGAGGAACGGTCACGTCGGGTTCAACGAGCCTCCCTCGGGCCCGACGGCGCCGACACGGTTGGTGGACCTGTCGCCCGAGAGCATCGACTCGAACGCCGCGTACTGGGGCGACGTCGAGCGCGTCCCCCGGAGCGCGGTGACGGTCGGCATGGCGGGGTTGCTGCGCTCGCGCACGATCCTGCTCGTCGCCTCCGGCGCGTCGAAGCGCGAGATCGTGCGGCGCGCGGTGCTCGACCCCGCGACCGACGCGGTGCCGGCCTCCCACCTCCGGACCGCGGGCGACCTGCGGGTTCTCGTCGACCGCGCGGCGTGGGACGGGTCGGAGCCGGCGTGAGGACCTCCGCCGACTGGGACCTACTCGTGGCCGGCCGCCCCTCGGTCGACGTGATGTTCTCCGGGCTCGAGACGTGGCCGGCGCTCGGCCGGGACATCGACGCCGGGGGCCTCGGGGTGTGCGCCGGGACGTCGTTCAACACGCCGGCCGCGGCGAACCGCCTCGGCCTTCGGGTGCTTCTGGAGAGCGCCCGAGAAGGATGCCCCCTGCTCGACGTCCATCCGCACCAGGACCAGGACCTTCGCGAGCTCCTTGCTCGCCGTCTGGTCCGCGAGGATCGCCAGTGCACGGAGGATCGGCAGCCCGGAGTTCACCATCGTGGCGAACTGACGGCAGAAGACCGCGAGATCCTTCAGCTTCACCCTGCC
>JBLNAW010000084.1:0-6597 GCA_050259555.1 Solirubrobacterales bacterium | reverse complement strand
CGACCACCCACGAGGCCTCGACCTCGGCCGTGAGGCCGATCGACACGAGCGCGTAACGGGGGCTCGCGGCCATCGCGGCCATGTCCGAGACGTTCACCACGACGGCCTTCGCGCCGAGGTCCCGCGCCGAGATCGAGCCGAGCTCGAAGTGCACCCCCTCGATCAGCATGTCCGTCGTGAGCACGGTCTCGCCCGAACCCGGCTCGACGATCGCGGCGTCGTCCCCGAGGCCGAGGACGACCCCGGGCTGGTCGCCCGAGAGCACCCGGCGGATCGCCTCGACGAGTTCGTCCTCGGTCAGTTCCATGCCGTTCCGTCCGTTCCCGCCACTCCCGATACGCCCGCACGGCCCTCGCGGGGCGCCGGGTCCGCTTCTGTAGACTAGGCGGCCACCAGCCACGATGCCTGTTCCGGCCACCCTTCCCGGCCCTGGATGAGGAGAGTCTCGAGGATGACCGTCGACGCGAAGGTCGTGCACGACAACCCGACCCCGGAGGAGCTCCGGAGCTTCACCGAAGAGATGCCCCAGAGCCGGGTCACCGAGTTCGGCAACGTCAACGTGCAGACCCAGGTCGTGTCGCGCTCGGCCGGCAGCACCTACGTGGTGGCCGATCGCTCCTCGGGCAAGACCATGACCCGCGAGGAGTTCCAGAAGATCGCGCGGATGCAGGACGAGTACCTCCGCGACAAGGAGGTCGTCGTCGTCGACGGCTACATCGGCAACGACCCGAGCTTCCGCACGACGGCGCGGCTCACGATCGAGAAGGCGAACGCCAACATCGCGGGCATGCAGCAGAAGCTCTACTTCCCGCGTGATGATCGCGATGAGCCCGAGCTCCAGGTCATCTACACACCGAACCTGCTGGCACCCGGCTACCCCGACGACCGGATCATCGCGGTCGACCTCGAGCACGGCATCACGCGGGTGCTCAACTCCGACTACTTCGGGGAGTCGAAGAAGGGCGGCCTGCGGATGTGGAACCGCAAGGTCTACGACCTCGGCGGGCTGGCGCTCCACGCCGGCCTGAAGGTGATCCCGACCGACGACGGCGAGAAGGTCTTCATGATCATCGGGCTCTCGGGGACCGGGAAGACGACGACCACGTTCACGACGCAGAACGCCTCGCTGCCGGTGCAGGACGACTTCGTCGCCCTCATGCCGGGCGGCCACGCCCACGGGACCGAGAACGGGTGCTTCGCGAAGACGTTCAGCCTGGATCGCGACTTCGAGCCCAACATCTACGGCGCCGTGGTGAAGCCGAACGCATACCTCGAGAACGTCTACCAGGACCCACACGGGAAGGTGAACTTCTTCGAGGAGTCCTACACGCAGAACGGTCGCGCGGTCTTCGGCATGAGCGACCTCGCGCGGTATCGGGACGCGACGCAGGTGGGCACCGTCGACTACCTGCTCATCCTCAACCGCAACGAGAACATCATCCCGGCGGTCGCCCGACTGAACCAGGAGCAGGCGGCCGCGTACTTCATGCTCGGCGAGACCACCGGAACGTCGGCGGGCGGCGCGGCCGAGGTCGGCAAGTTCCTTCGCGTCCCGGGGACGAACCCCTTCTTTCCGATGCCCCACGACCTGCAGGGCAACCGGCTCCTCGAGCTCCTCGCCACGCACCCGATCGAGACGTTCCTGCTCAACACCGGTCGCGTGGGCGGCAAGGACGACGACGAGCGATCGAAGAAGGTGAAGATCCCGCACACATCGGCGTGCGTGAAGGGGATCGCCGAGGGCAGGATCTCGTGGACCGACGACGAGGACTTCGGGTACCAGGTCGCCGAGGAGGTTCCCGACTTCGACGACCTCGAGCTCCTCCAGCCTCGCCGCCTCTACGAGCGCGAGGGCCGGACGCAGGAGTACGCCGACCTCGTCGAGCACCTCAAGGCGGACCGGGTCGAGCGCCTACGCGAGTTCCCGGACCTCGACGACCCGATCGTGAAGGCGGTCGGGTAGCCGGCTACGGGCGTCGACGACCGAGGAAGTACGCGGCCGCGATCTGCACCGCGGCGAGGACGAGCGGGACGATGAGGAACCACCGGAGCTCGGTGAGCTCGTCGATCGCGGCGCGACCCCGGGCGTCGCTCGAGGCGTAGATCGCGAACACGCCGCCGAGCGCGAGCCACAGTCCGACCCGACCGGTGACGAACAGCGCGAACAAGGCGTGATCCGCCGGATCGGCACCCTCGATGGGACGGCGGCTCCACACGAGGAGCGACCGGACCCCGCCGAGCGCGAACAGCCCGGCGAGGACGACCTCGATCACCCTCACGTCTCGGTCCCCGCCGTGCGCGCGAGCGCCGCGACGACCTCCTCGTCGGTGGTCTGGTCGAAGACCTCGTACCACTCGCCGACGGCGAGGAACGGCTCCGGGGTCGCGAGCGCCACCACCTCGTCGGCCTCGTGTCGGAGTCGTTCCAGGGTCTGCGGCGCCGCCACCGGGACCGCCAAGACGATCGACTCCGCACGCTGCGCGCGAGCCCACCGCAGGGCGGCGACGGCCGTCCCGCCCGTGGCCACGCCGTCGTCGACGACGAGCACGGTCCGCCCGGCGAGATCGATCGGTGACCGACCGGCCCGGTACGCGTGGAGGCGTCGCACGGTCTCGGCCTCCTGGATGGCGATCTCGCGCTCGAGATAGTCCTCGGACACACCGAGCCGCTCGATCAGCCACGGATCCAGGACGCGGACCCCCGGGGCGACCGCGCCGAGTCCCAGCTCCGGGTTGCCCGGCGCTCTGACCTTGCGCGGGACGACGACGTCGAGCGGCACGCCGAGCGTCCGCGCGAGGACCTCGCCGACGATCACGCCGCCCCTCGGGATGCCGAGCACCACCGTCCCGACCCCGGCGTGCTCCTTGAGCGCCTCGGCAAGCCGTTGCCCGGCGTCCACGCGGTCCTCGAAGATCCTCACGACTCCTCCCCGTCGCCCGGATCCCGCATCTCGCGCGCGGCCGCCTCCTCGTCGAGCTTGCGGCGCTCGTCCTGGATGACCTTCTCGGGGGGTGGCATGGGCTTGCGGATCCGCCGGTACGCGGCGAGCGGATCCTTCGCCCTCGAGCGCTTGGCCTTGCGTGTCACGACGTGGTCATCATCCTACGCAGCCGTGGTTTGCCGCCCCGGCGACCGCCCGCCTAGCATGGAGCCCCGAACGCAGGAGGTCGTCTCGTGGTCCAGGCCTACATCCTGATCCAGACGGAGGTCGGCAAGGCGGCCGCCGTCGCCAGAGAGGTCCGCGACATCAGCGGCGTGACCGAAGCCGAGGACGTCACCGGCCCCTACGACGTGATCGTCCGTGCCGAGGCGAAGAACGTCGACGAGCTGGGCAAGCTCGTCGTCGCACGGATCCAGGGCGTCGAGGGCATCACGCGCACGCTGACCTGCCCGGTCGTCCACCTGTAACCGCGACCGGCCCTCCCCGCGGCCGGCCGCCTCAGATCGCGGTGCCGCGTTTGCGCTCGGCCTCGTGGCGCTCGATCGCGAGCTCGATCAACCGGTCGACGAGGCTCGGATACGGCAAACCGGAGGCCTCCCAGAGCTTCGGGTACATCGAGATGCTCGTGAAGCCGGGGATCGTGTTGACCTCGTTCACGAACACGCCACCGTCGGGCGCGAGGAAGAAGTCGACGCGCGCCATGCCCGCGCCGTCGATGGCACGGAAGGCAGCGACCGCGAGGCGTCGGACCTCCTCGAGGGTCCCGTCCGGGATCGGCGCCGGGATCAACAGTTCACTCCCCTGCTCGTCGAGGTACTTCGCCTCGTACGAGTAGAACTCGTGGCCCTTCGGCACGATCTCGCCGGCGACCGAGGCGACCGGCTCGTCGTTGCCGAGCACCGCGCACTCGATCTCGCGCGCGCCCTCGACCGCGTGCTCGAGGACGGCCTTGCGTCCGAACCGGAATGCCTCCTCCATCGCCGCCCCGAGCTCATCGGGACCGTGCACCTTCGTGATGCCCACCGACGAGCCGAGGCCGGCCGGCTTCGCGAACCTCGGGTAGCCGAGACCGGCCGTCCGTGCTTCGACACCGTCGGAATCGTTCCTCCACTCCGGCTCGAGCACGACGTCGTACGCGACGACCGGGATGCCCGCCGCCGCGAACAGGACCTTCTGCACCGCCTTGTCCATGCCGACGGCCGATCCGAGCACCCCGGCGCCGACGTACGGCACACCGGCCATCTCGAGGAAGCCTTGGATCGAGCCGTCCTCACCGAACGGACCGTGCATCACCGGGAACACGACGTCGATCGCCGTCCGCGAGCCGTCCCGGCCGACCAGCGTCCGGGCTCCGGGGTCCTGGTCGAGCGCGACGTCGGCGCCGCTCGTCGGGGCGACCTCGGGGAGGGGGCCCTCGCCACCTGCGGGAAGCGCGGGCGGACCTCCGGGTAGAAGCTCCCACCGGCCTTCCTTCGTCACCCCGATCGAGACCACTTCGTACCGCTCGGGGTCGAGCGCGTCGATCACCGAGCGAGCGGAGATGCACGAGATCTCGTGCTCGGCCGAGCGGCCCCCGAACAGGACGACCACGCGCGTCTTCATGCGCCCTCCAGCGCGCGATCGAAGTCCTCGAGCACGTCGGCCTCGTTCTCCAGGCCGACCGACACGCGCACGAGCCCATCCGCGATGCCCGCGGCGCGGCGGGCCGCGGCGTCGAGCTGTCGGTGGGTCGTCGAGGCCGCATGCCCGACGAGCGTGTGCGTCCCGCCGAGGCTCGAGGCCACCCACGCCAGCTCGAGCGCGTCGCAGAAGCGCTTGCCGCCCTCGACGCCGCCCGCGACCTCGAACGCGAGCATGCCCCCGTACCCTCTCGGCAGCAGGCGCTCGGCGACAGGGTGATGCGGGTGCGAGGCGAGTCCGGGGTAGTGGACCCGCTCGACCTTCGGATGGCGCTCGAGCCGCTCGGCGAGCGCCTGTGCGGTGGCCGAGTGGCGCTGCATCCGCAGCTCGAGCGTGAGCAGGCCTCGGAGGCAGAGCCACGCCTCGAGCGGTGCCATCGTGCCGCCCGTCTCGATCACCGTGTCCCGCAGCCGGGCCACGTGCTCCCGCCTCGCGCAGACCACGCCGCCGATGAGGTCGTGATGGCCGCCGATGTACTTCGTGGCCGAGTGCAGCACCAGGTCGAAACCGTGCTCCGCGGGGTTGCACAGGTACGGCGACGCGAAGGTGTTGTCGACCATCGCGATGACGTCCGCCCCACGGCAGGCGGCCGCGAGAGTTTCGAGGTCCGCGACGGTGACGTTGGGGTTCGCGATCGTCTCGACGTAGAAGAGCGCGGCCCCGGGGAGCGCTGCGCGGACCGCTTCGAGATCGTGGGGATCCACGAAGGTCGTCGAGATCCCGTACCGGGGAAGGACCTTCGACATCAGCGAGTACGTCCCGCCGTAGAGCTCCGAGCTGGTCACGACGCGGTCGCCGGCGGAGGCGAAGGCGGTGATCGAGGTGTGGATCGCGGCCATCCCGGACGCGAACGAGAAGGCGCCTTCGGTTCCCTCCAGCTCCGCCATCAGCTGCTCGAACGCGCTGAGGGTCGGGTTCCCGTACCCGCGCGAGTACGTGAAGCCGGGCCGCCGGAAGCTGATCGTCTCCGCGTAGTCGTCCGAGGTGGCGAACCGGAACGTCGAGGTCTGGAAGATCGGAACGCTCGGTGTCTCCTGCTCGATCGCGGGTGTGCGGACCCCGTGTACAGCGCGCGTCGAGAAGCCCCCGCGGCGAACCTCGCTCACCGGCTCACCCTATCGGGCGCCCACCGCTTCGGGTACTCGGCACGCAGCTCGTCGACGAGGCGCGTGAGCTCCGCCATCATGTCGTTCGTGAGCCGGCGGACGGTCGAAGCGTCACTCGCGTCCTGCGGAAGGACGATCGCCTCCCCCGCGCGGAGCCAGATCGGGCGACCGAACTCGACGCGCTGTCTGCCGGAGCGCCGCCAGACGTACTGGCCTCCCCACGTCGCCACCGGGACGATGGGGGCTCCCGTCGCGAGGGCGAGTCGCACCGCACCCGTCTTCCCACGGGCCGGCGAGAGGTCGGGGTCGGTGGTCTCGCTCGTGCCCTCGGGATAGACGAAGACGACCTCGCCCGCCTCGAGCGCCCGGGTCGCCGCATCGAGCGGTGCCTGGTCCCCCGTGCCGCGGCGGACCGGGATCTGCCCCGCCCCCCCGAGCACCATCCGCAGGAACGGGTTCTCGAACAGCTCCGCCTTCGCGAGGAACCGCGGGCGTCTCCCCGCCCGAACGACGAAGTAGGCGTGCGCGAACGGATCGATGTACGAGAGGTGGTTGCCGACGACGATCGCGGGCCCCGTGTTCGGGATGCGGTCGAGCCCGTCGAACCGCCAGTTGAACCACAGCTTGAACGGCGGCAGCAGCACGACCTTGCAGGTGTGGTACCACGGCTCCAGGGGGCGCCACCTCCGCGCGCGTTTCGGGCCCGGCGATGCTACCGCGTCCCGGCGCCCGCCCCTGCGGCCGATCGGGTCACGCTCGGCTCGGGACCGGGTAGCCTGACCCGATGCGGGTCGTCGTGATCCCGGTGAAGTCGCTCGGCCGCTCGAAGTCCCGACTGGCGAGCGCGCTCACGCCCCTCGAGCGCGGGGC
>JBLNAW010000083.1:0-9893 GCA_050259555.1 Solirubrobacterales bacterium | reverse complement strand
GCGCCGAGGACACGATCCGGGCCGGCGACCCGCTGCTCATCGACCCGCGTTCGGGCGTGGCCCTGGAGAAGCTCCCGAAGGAAGAGGTGGAGGAGCTGGTGCTCGAGGAGATCCCCGACGTCTCCTACGAGGACATCGGCGGTCTCGAGGGGCAGATCGAGGCGATCCGCGACGCCGTCGAGCTTCCGTTCCTGTACGCCGAGCTCTTCCAGGAACACCAGCTCGAGGCGCCGAAGGGTGTGCTGCTGTACGGGCCTCCGGGCTGCGGCAAGACGCTCATCGCGAAGGCCGTCGCGAAGTCGCTGGCGGACAAGGTCCGCGAGCGCACCGGCCGCCAGGACGCCCACTCCTACTTCCTGAACATCAAGGGTCCCGAGCTGCTGAACAAGTACGTCGGCGAGACCGAGCGCCAGATCCGCCAGATCTTCCAGCGCGCGAAGGAGCGCAGCGAGGAGGGCCTGCCGGTCATCGTGTTCTTCGACGAGATGGACTCGATCTTCCGCACGCGCGGCACCGGCATCTCGAGCGACGTCGAATCGACGATCGTGCCGCAGCTCCTTTCGGAGCTCGACGGCGTCGAGACGCTGAAGAACGTGATCGTGATCGGCGCGTCGAACCGGGAGGACCTCATCGACCCCGCGATCCTGCGGCCGGGGCGGCTCGACGTGAAGATCAAGATCGAGCGTCCGGACGCGCCGCAGGCGGCCGACATCATGGTGAAGTACCTCAACGCCACCGTGCCGATCCACGCCGAGGACGTCCATCGGGCCGGTGACGACGTCCGAGCCGCGGTGTCCCGCATGATCCAACACACCGTGGACCGGATGTACGCGACGTCGGAGGAGAACCGCTTCCTCGAGGTGACCTACGCCTCGGGCGACAAGGAGACCCTGTACTTCAAGGACTTCAACTCGGGCGCGATGATCGAGAACATCGTCCGCCGGGCGAAGAAGGAGGCGATCAAGCGCTTCCTGTCGATGGGCGAGAAGGGCATCAAGACCGAGGACCTCGTCCACGCGATCCGTGACGAGTTCAAGGAGAACGAGGATCTCCCGAACACCACGAACCCGGACGACTGGGCGCGGATCTCGGGCAAGAAGGGCGAGCGCATCGTCTACGTGCGGACGCTCCTCGGCGACGGCCCCGACAACGAGGGCCGGCAGGTCGAGCGCGTGAGCGCCGGCCAGTACCTGTAGGCCGCGATGGCGATCCCGAAGGTCGTCGGTACCGAAACCGAGTACGGGATCGCCGGGATCGGCTCGAGCGACTTCAACCCGGTCCTCACGTCCTCGCAGCTGATCGCCTCGTACGCCGGCGCGCTCCGCCGGATCCGATGGGACTACGAGCAGGAGTCGCCCCTCCGCGACGCCCGCGGGTTCGAGCCGGTCCAGATGCGCGAGCCGCCCGAGGAGGACCTCGGACTCGCGAACGTGATCCTGCCGAACGGCGCGCGGTACTACGTCGACCACGCGCACCCCGAGTACTCGACGCCCGAGTGCGCGAGCCCGCGCGACCTCGTCGTCCACGACAAGGCGGGGGAGCGGATCCTCGAGCGCTCCCTCCAGGAGCTCCGCCGCGCGGTGCCGGACGCCGGGCGAGTCGCGATCTACAAGAACAACAGCGACGGCAAGGGCAACTCCTACGGCACGCACGAGAACTACCTCGTCGATCGCGCGACGCCGTTCGCCGCCATCGTCCGAGATCTCACGGCGTTCTTCGTGAGCCGCCAGGTGTTCACAGGTGCCGGCAAGCTCGGGGCCGAGGCGCCCTGGGACGAGCGCGGACAGCATCGCTACCAGCTCACGCAGCGCGCGGACTTCTTCGAGGCAGAGGTGGGCCTCGAAACCACCCTGAAGCGGCCGATCGTGAACACCCGCGACGAGCCCCACGCCGATCCCGAGAAGTACCGCCGGCTCCACGTGATCATCGGGGACGCGAACCTGTGCGAGATCGCGACCTTCCTCAAGGTGGGCGCGACCGCCCTCGTCCTCAAGATGATCGAGGACGAGTACCTCCCGGAGATCACGCTCGTGAACCCCGTGGCCTCGCTGCACGAGATCTCGCGCGACATCTCGTGCACCGCGCAGGTGCCGATGACGGACGGCCGCAGGCTCTCGGCGGTGCAGATCCAGTGGGAGTACCTCGACCGGGCGAGGAAGTACGTCGAGCAGGAGGACCCGAGCGCCGAGAACGAGGAGGTCGTCGAGCGCTGGGGGAGCGTGCTCTCGAGCCTCGAGGACGACCCGCTGTCGTTGCACCGTGAGCTCGACTGGGTCGCGAAGTACCGCGTGCTCGAGGGGTATCGCCAGCGCGATGGCCTCGAGTGGTCGGACCCGAAGCTGCGCCTCGTGGACCTCCAGTACCACGACGTTCGCCGGGATAAGGGCCTGTACCACCGCCTCGAGCGCTCGGGGCTGGTCGAGCGCCTGACGACCGACGACCAGGTCGACACCGCGATCATGAACCCGCCCGAGGACACGCGCGCCTACTTCCGCGGCCGGTGCATCGAGCGGTTCCCGGACGCGATCGCGGCGGCGTCCTGGGACTCGATCATCTTCGACACCGGTCGTGACGCGCTCCAGCGTGTGCCGATGCGCGAGCCGCTGAAGGGGACGCGGGAGCACGTCGAGGCGTTGCTCGAGGAGGCGCCGGACCCGGCGAGCCTCGTGGAGATGCTCCGGTCCTGAACCCCGGCCGTGTCCGGGACGGCGGGTAGAATCGAGCCACCGACCGGCGAGGAGCCCGAGATGCCGCAGGAGCAGGAGAAGAAGAAGGTCCAGCGGCGTTCCGGCGGCGGTGGCGCCGGCGAGGACGCCGGCGAGGTCCGGGCCGCCTCCAAGGGCGAGAAGCTCAAGGAGGAGATGGACGACATCCTGGACGAGATCGACTCGGTGCTCGAGGAGAACGCCGAGGAGTTCGTGAAGAGCTACGTCCAGAAGGGCGGCCAGTGAGCGGCGAGCCCGCAGGCATGCCGCTCGGCGTGGGCGCGATCGGCGCGAACCCGAGCTTCTTCGATCTCGTGAGCCAGACACGCCCGGAAGCGCTCCCCGTGGCGGTCTCGGGCGCGGCGCCGCTGGTGCCGCACGGCACCACGGTCCTCGGCCTCAAGTTCGGGGACGGCGTGGTGATGGCGGGGGACCGGCGTGCGACGTCCGGGAACCTCATCGCCGACGCCCGGATCCGCAAGGTCTTCGCCGCCGACGAGCACTCCGCGATCGCGATCGCGGGGGTGGCCGGCCAGGCCGTCGAGCTCGTGAAGCTCTTCCAGCTCGAGCTCGAGCACTACGAGAAGATCACCGGTGACCGGCTCTCGCTGGAGGGCAAGGCGAACCGGCTCGCGCAGATGATCCGGGGGAACCTCCCCGCCGCGATGCAGGGCTTGGTCGTGGTGCCGCTGTTCGGGGGCTACGACGAGCGCCGGCGTGAAGGCAGGATCTTCTACTACGACGCCACCGGCGGGCGTTGGGAAGAGGACGACTACCAGACGACCGGCTCGGGCGGTCTGCCGGCGAAGAACTCCCTGAAGAAGCGCTGGCGTCCGGGACTCGGGCGGGACGAGGCGGTCCGCGTCGCCGTCGAGGCGTTGATCGACGCGGCCGAGGACGACGCCGCGACGGGCGGCCCCGACACGGCTCGCGGGATCTTCCCGAACGTCCTGGCGATCACGGCGCAGGGAGCCGAGGACGTCCCCGAGGAGCAGGTCTCGGCCGCCGTGGCCGCCGTGCTGCAGGAGCGTGCGCGATGAGCTTCATGCCGTACGTACCCCCCGAGCAGCTCATGAAGGACCGCTCGGATTTCGCGAACAAGGGCATCGGGCGCGGGAAGTCGGTGGTCGGGATCGAGTACGTGGACGGGATCCTGTTCCTCGCCGAGAACCCCAGCGCGACCCTCCACAAGATCAGCGAGATCTACGACCGCATCGCGTTCGCGGGCGTGGGCAAGTACAGCGAGTTCGAGGAACTCCGGATCGCCGGCGTGCGCCTCGCGGACATGCGCGGGTACTCCTACGGGCGCGAGGACGTGCGGGCCAGGGATCTCGCGAACGCGTACTCGCAGGCACTCTCCGCGATCTTCACGCAGCAGATGAAGCCCTACGAGGTCGAGATCCTCGTCGCCGAGATCGCCGAGGACGGCGGGCGGAACGAGATGTACCACATCGCGTTCGACGGCACGGTGACGGACGAGCACGGATCCGTAGGGATCGGGGGGCACGCCGAGACCCTCGGCACCTCCGTGCGGGAGGCCTACCAGGCGGACTGGGATCTCGCCACGGCCGTACGCGAGTCCGTGAAGGCGCTCTCGAGCGCGGAGAGCCGCGAGCTCGAGTCGACCTCGATCGAGGCCGGCGTGCTCGAGCGCACCCGCGCCGCCCGCCGGAAGTTCCGGCGGCTCACCGACGAGGAGATCTCGGGCTTCCTCACGAACGCCTAGGTCCCCGCGCATCCCCGGCCCACCCCTACACTCGACGGCGTGGATCGCCGCATCTTCGGGCTCGAGAACGAGTACGGGGTCACGTGCACCTTCCGTGGCCAGCGACGCCTGTCGCCCGACGAGGTGGCTCGGTACCTGTTCCGCCGGGTCGTGCACTGGGGCCGTTCCTCGAACGTCTTCCTCGAGAACGGGGCGCGTCTGTACCTGGACGTCGGCTCGCACCCCGAGTACGCGACCCCTGAGTGCGACGAGATCCTGGACGTCGTCGCCCACGACAAGGCCGGCGAGCGGATCCTCGAGGCGCTCCTGTCGGCGGCCGAGATCCGCCTGCACGAGGAGGGCATCAACGGGCAGGTCTACCTGTTCAAGAACAACACGGACTCAGCCGGCAACTCCTACGGCTGCCACGAGAACTACCTCGTGGCTCGGCAAGGGGAGTTCGGCCGGATGGCGGACATCCTCATCCCGTTCTTCGTGACGCGCCAGATCTGGTGCGGGGCCGGCAAGGTGCTCCACGGGCCCCGGGGCGCGCAGTTCTGCATCGCGCAGCGCGCCGAGCACATCTGGGAGGGCGTCTCGAGCGCGACCACGAGGTCCCGACCCATCATCAACACCCGGGACGAACCGCACGCCGACGCCGAGCGGTACCGCCGGCTGCACGTGATCGTCGGGGACTCCAACATGAACGAGTGGACGACGTTCATGAAGGTCGGGATCACGGACCTCGTGCTGCGGATGGTCGAGGCGAACACGGTGATGCGGGACCTCACCCTCGAGAACCCGATCCGCGCGATCCGCGAGATCAGCCACGACGTCGCGTGCCACAAGAAGGTGAAGCTCGCGAACGGCAGGGAGTTGACCGCGATCGAGATCCAGGAGGAGTACTTCGAGCGGACCGAGCGGTTCCTCGAACGCCGCGGCGGCGAGGAGCAAGCGCACCTGCTACTCGGGGAGTGGCGGTCGGCGCTCGACGCCCTCGCCCGCGACGACCCCGAGGCGCTCGTCCGCAAGGTCGACTGGGTGGCGAAGCGCCTCATCATCGAGCGCTACCGCGAGAGGCACGGCCTCCCGCTCTCGTCGCCGCGCGTGGCCCTGCTCGACCTCGCGTACCACGACGTGAACCGCACACGAGGCTTGTACTACCTCCTCGAGAACGCCGGGAAGGTCGAGCGGGCCGTCACGGAGAAGGCGATCCAACGCGGGATGCGGGAGCCGCCGCAGACGACGCGCGCCAAGCTGCGGGGCGACTTCATCAAGCAGGCGAAGGCGAAGCGGCGCGACTACACGGTCGACTGGGTGCACCTGAAGCTCAACGACCAGGCGCAGCGCACCGTCTTGTGCAAGGACCCCTTCCGCGCCGAGGACGAGCGCGTGGAGCAGCTCATCGCCCACATGTGAGCGGGACACGCCGCGCGAGCCTCAGCGGTTGAGGTCTCGGTAACGGCGGGAGCCGGCGGCCATGCGCCCGGCCAAGACCCCGGCCGCGCCCGCCGAGAGGAAGAACGCCGGATCGTCGTCGGCACGGCGGCCCATCGAGGTGACCTCGACACCCCGGCGATCGAGCTCCTCGAGCGCCGGACGTCCGTCGGCCTCCACGAGCTGATGCCGCTCCTCGAGCCTGGCGCCGCGGAGCGCGTCCCACACCACCGAGCGCTCGAAATCCTCGAGCACGGGGATCGCGACGTTCACGTCGACGCGACAGACGTCCCGCAGGATCGTCAGGGAATGGTGCGAGAGACCGCGATGGCGCTCGCGGGCATCGGCGAACGACATCCGGAGCGCGGCGACCGGACGGCCTCGAAGGGTCTCAGCCGCCATGAGCGCGTGCCCCGAGCCGAGGGCGCTCACGCCCCAGGTCGTATCCGTCCCGAGGTTCCCGGGCCCATCGGCGACCACCACGACCTCGGCCTCGAGCAACTCCTTCGCGGCGAGCAAGCCGGTCCAGACCGTCACGGCCTCGAGCCCGCCCCCGAAGCACTGCCCAGCGGTGATCCACCCGTCGAGGAGCCCGGCATCGAGGAGTTGGGGAACCAGGTACGAGAAGGCGCCGCTCAGGGCGGCGCCATCGGTCATCACGTAGACGACGCGGGCGTCGGCGCTCGCCTTCGCGCCCGCTGCGATCGGCGCGATCATCGAGTGGAGCGGCGCGCACACCACCGGCGTGTTCCGCAGCCCCCTCGAGCCCTCCAGCAGGTCCCGGTGCGTCTCCTCGACGGCCTGGACGGCTGCCTGGTGGGGCGTGTAGCGGGCCTTCATCACCCGGCCCTCGTGGGCGAGGTCCGTGTCCGGCCCACCCTCGACGGCGACGACGAGGTGGAACCCGCCGGTGCCGAGCCCGAGCTCGAGCGCCGTCGTGTTCACGAGCACCGTGTCCCCGGTCGCGACGGGTCCCACGAGGGCGGGATACGCGAGGGCCGGAGCCAGCCCTCCCTCGACCTCGACCGTCAGCTCGACGGCCCCGGGGCGAGCCGTCACGAGCTCGCGAACGGTGCCTCGACGCAGCCGAACCAGAGGCGGTTCCGGGGGAGTGGCGCGCATGCCCCGAGTATGATGCGGCTCGCATGCAGCCGCTCGAACGCCTGGTCAACCTCGTCGCGCTGCTGCTGGACGCGCGGCGGCCGCTCACGTTCGACGAGATCCGCCAGCGCATGTCCGAGGCCTACGAGCAGGGCGACCTCGACACCGCGAAGCGGATGTTCGAGCGCGACAAGGGCATCCTGCGTGACATCGGCGTGCCGATCGACGTCGTCGCGACCGACGTGTGGGAGAGCGACCAGGGCTACGCGATCCCCAAGGACGCCTACTACCTCCCGGAGATCGCGTTCACGCCGGGCGAGATCTCGGCGTTGTTCGTCGCCGCCCACTCGGGCCCCGAAGCCTCCTCGGCCGAAGAGGCGGTCCGAAAGCTGCTCTCGGGATCCGAGGGGAGCATCCTCGCGGGGGTGAGCGCCTTCGCCCTCGCGACGGACGACCTCACCGAGGCCCGTCTCGCCGCGGCGGCGGAGGCGGTCGCGGCGCAGCGGAGCGTGCGGTTCACGTATCGGACGGCCCGGGGCGCGCAGAGCGAGCGTCGCGTGGACGCCTACGGCCTCGCGGTGCGAGGCGGTAGCTGGTACCTCGTGGGATTCGACCTCGATCGCGAGCAGGTCCGCGCCTTCCGACTCTCACGGGTCTCCTCGGACCTCGCCGACGAGGGCGAGGGGAGCCCGCGACCCGAGGACTTCCGCGCCGCCGATCACGTCGAGATCGGCCCCTGGGGACCGGGGGAGCCGCAGGACCGCGCGCGGATCGCGTTCTCACCCGAGGTGGCGTGGTGGGCGACCAAGGGCGTCCGAGGGGTCGAGATCATGGGCGAGCGCGACGACGGCTGGGTCGAGGTGATGATCCCGACCGGCCCCGGCGACGGGCTCACCTCGTGGGTCCTGTCGTTCGGTCCGGACGCGATCGTGCTCGAGCCCGCCGAGCTCCGAGCGGACGTGCTCGAACGACTGGGGGCGATCCTTGCCACCTGAGCGCAGGAGCGTCCCGAAAGCCTCCGAGCGTCTCCGACGGCTCCTCGTCGTGGTGCCGTACCTCGTGCAGCACCCGGGCATCGAGCTCGCCGAGATCACCCGCCTGTTCGACATCCCCGAGGATGCCTTGTTGGAAGACCTGCGCCTCCTGTTCATGTCCGGCCTGCCGCCGTACGGGCCCGGCGACCTGCTCGACGTCGACATCCAGGACGGCTGCGTCTGGGTTCGCATGGCGGACTACTTCGGTCGGCCGCTCCGGCTGACCCGCAGCGAGGCCCTCGCGCTCTACCTCCGAGGCGCCGCGCTCGCGGCGATGCCGGATGTGCCCGAGGCGCCGGCGCTGGACTCGGCGCTCGAGAAGCTCGCCGCCGGGCTCGGCCCCGACGCGCTCGGGGATCTGCCGGGGCGCGTCGAGGCCGCGGGCAGCGGGCGGTCGGCGGAGACGCTCGAGACGCTCCGCTCGGCCGCGGCCGGGCACGAGCGGGTCCGCATCGAGTACTACGCGGCCTCCTCGGCCGACACCACGGTCCGCGAGATCGACCCCGAGGAGGTCTTCCACGCGATCGGCAACTGGTACGTCGTCGCGTGGGATCACCGTTCGAACGACGAGCGGCTGTTCCGTGCGGATCGGGTGCACACGATCGAGCCGACGGGGGAGCGGTTCGAGCCTCGCGGGCTGGTCGGGGCCGGGCGAGCCCTGTACACGAGGAGCGAGGCGGACGTCGAGGTGCGGCTGCTGCTCGGTCCCGAGGCACGATGGGTGGCCGAGTACTACGAGACCGAGGAGGAGCTCGAGCGCCCGGATGAGCGTCTCGAGGTGGTCCTGCCCGCGGGGCGCCTCGAGTGGGCCGAGCGCCTGGTCCTGCGACTCTCGGGGGCCGCCGAGGTGCTCGGGCCACCCGAGCTGAAGGTCCGGGTCGCCGAGCTCGCGCGCAGGACCCGAGAACTATACGGATAGGGTAGTCCCCTTCGAGGACGCGAACCTCAAGCGCCCGGTGGCCGTCGCCGATACAGCGGGTGACATGACCACCATCCGGACGACGTGTCCCCGTTGCGGGGAAGTGGATATGGGACCCGAGTCGATCCTCCTCGAGGTTGTCCGCGGAGGGCGCGAGGGCACGTACCGCTTCACCTGCCCCACGTGCATGGATGACGTGGAGAAGCGCGCCGACCGGAAGATCGTGGCCCTCCTCGTCTCCGCCGGCGTCGATGTCGCGAGTCGCGGCGCCACGATCACCGAGGAGCTGTTCGATCAGGAGCCCTACGTCGACCCGGGCCCTCAGCGTCCGCAGGCACCGGCGTTCACGGTGGACGACCTGATCGACTTCCACTTCGCGCTGCAGGACGATGCCCTCGTCGCGGAGTTCCTCACGAAGCAGTAGGCCAGCGGCATCGGCTACGATGCCGGCATGACCCTCGCGCTGCTCGGAGCCTCGACCACGGCCGTCGTCTGGTTCGCGATCGGCCTCGTCACGTTGCTAGCGGTAGCCGCGATGCTCGTCGCGCTCGTCCGCCACGGCCTGCTGGTCGGACGCGCCACGCGACGGATGAACGACGAGGTCACCCCGATCACGAGCGAGATCCAGGCGATGACGGCCGCCTCTCAGGCTCGCCGCAGCGCGATGCGCGGCCGGACATCCGACCGCCACTGAGCGCGGGCCGCCGGACGAAGGGCCGGCGGTAGGATACGGTTCGCATCCCGACCGCCGAGGCGCGCGTGTTCAACATCGGACCCCAGGAACTGCTCGTGATCCTGCTGGTGGCGCTCGTCATCGTCGGCCCGCAACGGCTCCCCGAGCTCAGTCGCACGATCGGCCGGGGTCTGCGCGAGTTCCGTAAGGCCCAGGACGAGGTGAAGAAGACGATCCGGCTCGGCCTCGACGAGACCGAGCCGACGACCTCCGGCCGAACGCCCACCCAGAAGGTTTCGGATCCGGCCACCGTCGACGC
>JBLNAW010000082.1:0-9652 GCA_050259555.1 Solirubrobacterales bacterium | reverse complement strand
ACTACACTCGCCGCCATGTTGAGGCTCGTCATCCCCAAGGGCTCGCTCGAGGCGCAGACCCTCCGCCTGTTCGAGGAGGCCGACCTGCGCGTGCGACGCGGCTCGGAGCGCGACTACCACGGCACGATCGAGGACGATCGGATCGAGCGCGTCTCGCTGCTCCGGCCCCAGGAGATCCCGATGTACGTGCAGGACGGGCTGTTCGACCTCGGCATCACTGGCCAGGACTGGATCGCCGAGACCGGAGCCGACGTCGACGTGCTCACGACCCTCTCCTACGCGAAGAGCGGCACGGGGCACGGCACGAAGATCGTGCTCGCCGTCCCGGGCGACCACCCGGCGAACCATGCGCGCGAGATGCCGCCGGGCTCGCGGATCTCGACCGAGTTCGAGCACCTGACCCGGCGCTACTTCGAAGACCTCGGCATCTCGGTCAAGGTGGTCTGGTCATTCGGCGCGACCGAGGCCAAGGTCCCCGAGATCGTGGACGCGATCGTCGACATCACCGAGACCGGTAGCACGCTGCGAGCGCACGGCATGAAGATCATCGAGACGCTGATGACCTCCGAGCCCGTCCTCGTCGCGAACCGCGAGTCGGCGTCCGATCCCGAGAAGCGTCGCGCGATGGACGACATCGTCACCCTGCTGCTCGGCGCGCTCCGGGCCGAGGGACGGGTCCTCATCAAGCTCAACGTGAGCGAGGCCGACCTCGCCGCCGTGCTCGAGGCGGTGCCGGCGATGAAGTCACCGACGGTCTCGAGGCTCCAGGAGGGCGGCTACGCGATCGAGACGGTCGCCGAGAAACGCCAGGTGAACACGCTCATCCCGCTCCTCAAGGCGCGGGGCGCGACCGATATCCTCGAGCTCCCGATCTCGAAGATCGTCCCCTAGTTCCCCGGCCGCTTCGCCCGATCACCCGGCGACCTGGATCGGATCCGGCACGTCCGGGGTCGGGGGAACGGGGATGGGTTGGGGCGGTGGCGGCTCGGGCTGCGGGCTCGGCGGGGGTTCCGACGGCGGCTCCGGCGGCGGCACGGGGTCGGGCAGCGGCGTCGGATGAGGCTCAGGGTCGTGCCGGCTCGCGGACAGGGAACGGCGGCATCAGGCTTCATCTCCGTCGGTGACGGGCTCGACGGTGTCCTCCGACTGACGGCGCTCGACGGCGAGCTCCGAGCTGTCCGCGAGCGCCAGCGACGGCCCCGGTACTTCGTGCCCGCACGAGTAGAGGTCGCGCTCGCGGCTGTCCGCCTCCTGGCGCGGGACCTCGTTCGGCTCCGCCGGGGTCGGCTCGTCGAACACGATATCGACGAGGGTCCCCCGGCCGCAGACCGGACAGCGGGTCGCACCCTTGGCCCGTCCCATGCCCTCGAGGTACCCACCGGGCGGATCTCGAAACGCGCCTAAGCCGGCACGTCGATGACCGGCTCGACCTTCGATGGCTGGGCCCGGTCGCGTTCCCGGCGCGCGCTGCTCACGACGATCGCGCCCGTCGCACCGACCACCACCAGCCCGCCGAGCGCGACGATGGGCGTGATCGGCTCGCCCAGCACCGGCCAAGCCATGAGGGCTCCGATCACCGGCACGCACTGCGTGATGAGCGCCGACAGCCAGGCCTCGACGTGCCGATGCGACCACGCGAGCAGGAGGTGTCCGATCATCCCGGGCACGAGCGTGAGGCCCGCGAGGACGACGGCGTCATGGATGTCCAGGCTCGCGGGCGGCACCCCGCCGATCGCGAGGGCGACCGGCGTGATCGCGAGGGCCCCCACGAGCATCACGCTCGTCATGTACTCGAGGGCGGAGGCGCTCGCGCGGGCCCTCTTCGAGAACAGCCAATACGCGGTCCAGGCGAACGACCCGACGAGCGCGAGCAGGTCGCCCGCCGGGCTCCAGGCGGGTGATCCGGACGCGCCGATCGCCACGATCACGACACCCGCGAACGACGCGACGACGAGCACCATCTGCTCTCGCGTCACCCGCTCCCCGAACATCCTCCCCGCCGCGAGCACGATCAGGATGGGCGACAACGCGCCGATGATCGCCGCGTTCGCGACGGCCGTCAGCTTCACCGCGCTGAACGAGAGCGAGATCTCCATCGCGAACAGCACCCCGCCGGGCGCGCAGACCTTGAACGTCGACCACGTGAGGCGCCGCCGGAGCACGAGGAGCGCCACCACGTGCACCGCCGCCCCGAGCCACAGCCGGTACATCGCGAAGGTCAGCCCGCTGATCGAGGTGGTCTTGACGAAGACCCCGACGCTGCCCCACACGACCGTCGTCGCCGAGACCGCGACGATCGCGGCCGTGCGGCGGCGGGCTCGCTCGGTCATCGGCACCTAGCCTACGGAACGGCTACAGTGCCGGACCGGGCAAGGAGGGTGCGATGGAACAGCGGCTCGTCGGACGCACGATCGCCGTCTTCCTCGACGAAGGCTTCGAGGATCTCGAGTTCTGGGTCACCGTCATGCGCCTTCGCGAGGAGGGCGCCGAGGTCACGGTCGTGGGCACCACGGCGGGGAAGACGGTGCGTGGCAAGAACGGATTGCAGGCCTCGAGCGACGTTGCCGCCGCCGACGTCTCGGCGGCCGACTTCGACTCGGTGGTCGTCCCCGGCGGGTGGGCCCCCGACAAGCTCCGCCGCCACGCCGAGGTCACGGACCTCGTCCGCGACGCATCCGCGCAGGGCAAGATCGTCGGGCTGATCTGCCACGCCGGGCTCGTCGGGATCTCGGCGGGCATCGTGAGGGGCCACCGAGCGACCGGCAGCCTCGGCATCAAGGACGACCTCGTGAACGCCGGCGCGACGTGGGTCGACGAGCCCGCCTTCCGCGACGGTAACCTCGTCTGGGGGCGCGTCGTCGAAGACATCCCAGCGTGGTGCCGGGTGCTGGTCGAGGCGATCGCGAGCCCGTGACGCTCCGCGGAGCCATCGCGGCCGCCGTCACGCCGCTCACCGAGGGCGGGGCGGCGCTCGACCTGGACGCGTTCGAGCCGCTCGTCCGGTTCCTCGCCGAGGGCGGCGTGGATGGGGTCCTGTCGTGCGGGACCACCGGCGAGGGCGTCCTGCTCTCGGCCGACGAACGCCGCACGGTCACCGAGCGGTTCCTCGCGCTCCGGCCCGAGGGCTTCCAGGTCGCCGTCCACGCGGGGGCCCAGACGACGGCCGAGACGGTCGCGCTCGCGCGCCACGCGGCCGACGTCGGTGCCGACGCGGTCGCCGTCATCGCGCCCCCGTACTTCCCCCTGGACGAGACCGAGCTCCTCGATCACTACCGGGCCGCCGCCGAGGCGTGCGCCCCGCTGCCGCTCTACGTGTACGAGTTCGCCGGCCGGTCCGGCTACGCGATCCCGGTCTCGGTCATCGAGCGCCTGCGCGAGGTGGCCCCGAACCTCGCCGGGATGAAGGTGAGCGACACACCCTTCGCCAAGATCGAGCCGTACCTGCTCGAGGGGCTGGACGTGTTCGTCGGCTCGGAGCCGCTCGTGCTCGAGGGGATGGAGCGCGGCGCGGTGGGCGCCGTGTCCGGCCTCGCCACCGCCTGGCCCGAAGTCGTGGCCGGCCTCGTGCACGATTGGGATCCCATGGCGCACGCCCGCGTGACCGAGCTCCGGAAGCGCCTGACCGGCGTCCCGTTCCACGCGGCGCTGAAGACCGTGCTCGCCGAGCGCGGCGTCCCGATCCGCCCCGACGTCCGACCCCCGCTCCGGGGCCTCACGCCGCCCGAGCGAGAGCTCGTCCTCAGCCTGTAGCGGGCTCGAGCAGCTCGCGGGCGTCCGCGAGCGAGCGGATCTCGGCACCCTGCCAGTCGTCTCGGTCGGGGCGGAGGACGGCTCCGTCCTCGGCAGGGTCGACGATCCGGACCGGCGTCATGCCGACGGCCGCCGCCCCGGTCAACTCGCGGTACGAGCCGTCGCCCACGTACAGGCACGCGGTCGGGTCCACGCCGAGGCCATCGGATGCCGCGAGGTAGATCGCCGGGTCGGGCTTGCGCAGCCCGACCTCGCTCGAGAACACGAGGACGTCGACGAGACCGTCGAGCGGCGAGGCGTGCCACAGGGCCGGCGTGTCGGGGGCGCACATGCTGACGAGCGCGGAACCGTATCCGCGATCGCGGAGCCAACGCAGCGTCTCGACGGCGCCGGGCTGGGGACGGAACAGGTCTCGGTACATCGCGGCGCGGACCTCGAGCGCGCGGTCGAGCGACCCGCCCGTGGGCTCGAGCCCGATCCGCTCGCAGATCACCCGGACGTTCTCGGCAACGTCGCCGAGCACCCCGGTCTGCCGCTCGACGATCGTGCCCTCCCACGCGGCTCGGAAGGCGCCCGGGTCCGCACCGAGCGCGGCGGCCATTCCCTCGAACATCGCGTCCCATCGCGAGAGCGGGAACTCGGGCACGAGCGTGCCGTAGAGGTCGAAGACGACGGCCTCGAGACGGGTCACCGAGGCCACTCGTCGCGGAGCATCGAGTACACGACGAGGTCGTAGAACCCACCGGTCCCGCGACATCCGCCGCGCTCGATGCCTTCCCTCGTGAAGCCGAGGCGCTCGGGGATCCCGCGGCTCCGGAGGTTCTCGACCCCGGCGCGGATCGCGATGCGGTTGACGTGCCACTCCTCGAACCCGATGTCGAGGAGCACACGCACGGCCCGGCTGACGAGCCCCCGCCCTTCGTGCTCCGAGTCGATCCAGTACCCGATCTCGGCGGCGACGCCGAACGGCCCCGGCATCAGCCCGACACCGCCGACGTACCGGCCGTCGACGAAGATCCCGCACCCCTCGAGCGTGGCTTCGTTCGAGGACACGGACTCGAGCCATGTCCGTTCGTCCTCGATCGTCTGCGCACCGGCGATCCACGGCATCCAGACGCCGAGCCGCTCGCGCTCGCGCTCGACCACCTGCCAGAGATCCTCCAGGTCGCCGGGGACGAGCCGACGCAGGATCGTCCCGTCGCCGAGGTCGGCGGGCAGCCTGCTCACGACGAGGCGCGCGCCTTCTGGCGCTCCTCCTCGCTGAGGATGCGGCGGAGGACCTTGCCGACGAGCGTCTCGGGCAGCGCGTCGCGGAACTCGACGATCTTCGGCGCCCGGTAGCCCGAGAGGCCGTTCGCCGGGTCCTTGCACCACGCCGTGATCTCGTCGGTGGTCGCGGTCGCCCCCTCCTTCAGCACGATGAAGGCCTTCACGGCCTCCCCGGTCTTCGGGTCGGGCACGCCGATCACCGCGCACTTCGAGACCTTCGGGTGGCGGTACAGGACCTCCTCGACCTCGTTCGGGTACACGTTGAACCCGGAGACGATGATCATCTCCTTCAGCCGATCGACGATCCGGAAGTACCCGTCGGGGTCCATCACCGCGACATCGCCCGTGTGGA
This sequence comes from Solirubrobacterales bacterium, assembly GCA_050259555.1. Lineage (GTDB taxonomy): Bacteria > Actinomycetota > UBA4738 > UBA4738 > HRBIN12 > HRBIN12. The sequence continues at coordinate 4,281 of JBLNAW010000082.1, read as the reverse complement.
GCCAGCCGTTGCGGATCGTGAGGGCGGTCTCCTCGGGCCGGTTCCAGTACCCGAGCATCACCTGCGGCCCACGTACGCAGAGCTCGCCGCGCTCGCCCGGCTCGACCTCTCGGTCCGGATCCTCCAGGTCGACGATCCGGCAATCGGTGTCGGGGACCGGCAGGCCGATCGCGCCGGCACGCCGCTCGCCGTGGAGCGGGTTCGCGTGGGTCACCGGCGCGGCCTCGGTGAGGCCGTAGCCCTCGACGAGGATCGCGCCGCCCGTGATCTCCGCGAACTTCTGCGCGACCGCCACGGGCAGCGCCGCGCCCCCCGAAACGCAGGCCTTGACCGAGCGGAGATCGTACTTCGGGGTGAGCGGCGACTCGTTGAGGGCGATGAACAGCCGCGGCACGCCCGGGAAGAAGGTCGGCTTCTCCTTGCTGATCTCCTCGAGCAGCATGTGGATGTCCCGAGGGTTCAGCACCGGCGTCACCTTCCCGCCGGTCAGGATCCCGACGTTCATCGCGACCATGCCGAGCGAGTGGAACAGCGGCAGCGCGCAGAGGAACGACTCCTTGCCCTCCTCGAGGCTGAGCCACGCAGCGCTCTGCATCGCGTTCGCCACGATGTTGCGGTGCGAGAGCATCGCGCCCTTCGACACGCCGGTCGTGCCGCCCGTGTAGATGAAGCCCGCGGGATCGTGGACCGAGTCGACCTGCGCCGCGACCGGCGCCGGGCCCGCCGAGCGCATCAGCTCGTGCCACCGCAGCACCTTCGCACCCGCCGGGACCGGGGGCCATGGACGGCCGGCCTCGCGCTGCGCCTTCTTGAACTTCAGCGGCGGCGCGAGCAGCTTCTTGAGTAGCGGCATGTAGTCGTTCAGTCGGGTCACCACGACGTGCTCGACGCCGGCCGGCTCGAAGACGTCCGCGAAGCTCGTGTAGTAGAGGTCCGCGACGAACGCCACCTTCGCGCCGCAGTCGCTCAACTGGTGCTGCATCTCGCGCTTCGTGTACATGAAGTTGTGGCCGACGACGATCGCGCCGATCCGGGTGATCGCGAAGTACAGGATCACGTACGGGGGGCAGTTCGGCATCGCGATCGCGACGCGATCGCCCTTGTGGACGCCGAGACCCGCGAGCACGGCCGAGCACGTCTCGACCTCCTTCAGCAGCTCCCGGTAGGTCATGTGTTTACCGAACCACGCGACGGCGATCGCATCCGGATGGCGGCGGGCGGCGGCCTCGAGCATCCCGAACACGGACAGGTCCGGGTACGGCTCGATCGACGTCGGCACCTCGGGCGGGTAGGTCTGGAGCCACGGACGGTGATGGGTCATGCCCCGAATCATTCCACCCGAGCGCCGAGGGCGCGACCGGACGAGCGCGCACGGACACCGACACCCGAGCGCCGGTAGGCTGCGGCACGATGGGTGACTGGCTCGACGACGTCCGCGCCGCCGCCGAGGCCGCGGTCCCGCGCCTCGAGGGCGAGCTCCCCGTCTCCGGGCTCGCCGGCAGGGTCGAGGTCCTCCGCGACACCTGGGGCGTGCCGCACATCTTCGCGACCTCGCTCGAGGACCTGTTCCGGGCGCAGGGGTTCATCGTGGCCTCGGAGCGCCTGTTCCAGATCGACTTCCTGCTCCGAGCGGCGAACGGTCGGCTCGCGGGCATGATCGGCGAGCTCGGCCTGCCCGCCGACCGGTTCGCGCGGACGGTCGGCTGGAACCGCGCCGGCGCGACGATCGCCGCCGGGTGGGACGAGGATTCACGCCGTATCACAGCCGCGTTCCGCGAGGGCGCGCTCGCGTGGCTCGAGCGGATGAGCGCGCCCCCGGTCGAGTACGCGGTGCTCGCGCTCGCACCGTCGCTGCCCGAGGACGACGCCTCGTGGGCGGCCGGGAGCGCGTGGATGTCCTGGAACCTGAATGGCAACTGGGACGAGGAGCTCGTGCGCGTCCAGATCGCCGAGCGCCTCGGCCCCGACGCCGTGCCTGACCTGTTCCCCGAGATGCCGGCGGACCTGCGGTTCCCGGTCGCCGGGCGGCGCGGACCATCCGCCCTCGACCTGCTCGAGCAGGCCACGCCGAGGACCCCCGGTCAAGGTTCGAACAACTGGGTCGTGGCCGGCTCGAGGACGACGAGCGGGAAACCGCTCCTCGCGAACGACCCGCACCTCGCCGCGGTCACGCCCTCGATCTGGTTCGAGGCGCACCTGTCGGCACCCGGCTACGAGGCGGCCGGCGTGTGCCTGCCGTTCGCGCCCGGCGTGGTCATCGGGCGCACCCCCCACCACGCGTGGGGCCTCACGAACGTCGGCGGCGACACCCAAGACCTCTACCTCGAGCGCCTGAACGACGACGGCACGGCCGCCGAGTTCCAAGGCGACTGGGAACCGCTCACGATCCATCACGAGGAGATCGAGGTTCGGGGCCGGGACGAGCCGGTCGCGCTCGAGGTCCGCGAGACGCGCCACGGCCCGATCCTCGATTCCTATGTCGTCGGGGTCGCCGCGCCCGAGGTCGTCGAGGGCGGGATCCGCGAGACGTACGCCCTGCGCTGGGCCGGCGCGAGCGTCGCGATCCCGCCGATGACGCTGGTGCGCATGGCGGCCGCGACCGACTTCGACGCCTTCCGCGACGCGCTCCGCGCGTGGGGCTCGCCCGGGCAGAACATCGTCTACGCCGACGCCGACGGCTCGATCGGTTACCAGTGCACCGGCAGGTACCCGATCCGCCGCGCGGGCGACGGGACGACGCCCGTCCCCGGCTGGACCGACGAGCACGAGTGGGACGGCTGGATCGCGTTCGAGGACCTGCCCTGGGACGTGGACCCGCCCGAGGGCTTCCTCGCGACTGCGAACGCCCGCATCCACGGAGACGACTACCCGTTCCTCATCGGCCACGACTGGTCGCCGCCCTCGCGCGTCCGCCGCATCGGCGAGCTGCTGGAGGCAACCCCCCTCCACTCCCCCGAGTCTTTCGCGGCGATGCAGGCCGATACGGTCTCGATCCCCGCGCGCGAGCTCGCGGGCGTCCTCGCCTCGGTCGAGGCCGCCGACGAGCGGCAGGCGGCGGCCATCGCGCTGCTCGAGTCCTGGGACGGTGACCTCGCGGCGGACTCGGCGGCCGCGTGCGTGTACGAGGCCTGGTGTCACCACGTCGCAGAGCTCGTCCTTCGGCCGGCGCTGGGCGACGCGCTGTTCACGCACGCCTACGGTCGCGCGAGCTCGATCGGCGCGTGGCGCGCGATGGTGCTGCCCTCGCTCCTCGCGCGGCCGACGGCGCGGTGGTTCGGCGCCGACGGCACCGAGGCTCGGGACGGCCTCCTCCGCCGAGCGCTCGATGCCGCCCTCGGCGAGCTCGAGGAGCGCCTCGGGTCGGACCCATCCGCCTGGCGCTGGGGCGACCTCCACCGCGTGGTCTTCGCCGGCCCGCTGGCCGCGTTCCCCGGCCTCGGGGAGATCTTCACCGCCGGCATCGTCGGCCGTGGCGGCGACGACGACACCCTCGACCAGGGCGCGTTCGAGCCCGAGCGTCGGTACGACGCCGTCGTGATCGCCTCGTGGCGCCAGATCCAGGACCTGTCCGATCCGGACGCCTCGACCGGCACCCACACGACCGGTCAATCCGGACACCCGGGATCGCCGACGTGGCGCGACCTGATCCCGCTCTGGTCGGCGGGCGAGCGGCATCCGCTGCCCCTATCGCGCGAGGCGGTCGAGCGCGTCTCGGCGACCTCGACCACCCTCGTGCCGCGGTAACATCCCGGCTCGATGCCGAAGTCCAAGGGCCGACAGCGCGACCGCCGGCGCCCGTACACGACGCCGCCGACGAAGAGGAAGCCGAAGGCGAGCCCAACCTGGTACGGGATCCTCGTGCTGGGGCTGATGCTCCTCGGCGTCGCGATGATCGTCCTGAACTACATGGGCCTCATGCCGGGGGACACGCGGCAGCTCTGGCTCTGGCTCGGGCTCGGTTTCATCGCGGGCGGTTTCGTCGCCGCCACCCAGTGGCGCTGAGCGGCCGAATCACAGCCCTGTAACTTTCCCCATGGTCTTCCACAGGTGTGGGAACCGTGCCATGGAGGTCCAGCCGGTGGACAACGTGTGGAGAACCCTCCTCGCACGGTGCAGCTCCGGCGCTCGACCTGGGGAGAACCGCTCCCTCACCCGTCGCTGGCCGAGCGGCTGACGACCTCCATCGGCTCCCCGCAGTGACGAGGGATCTGGAGCTCGCCGAGGCGCGTCACCCGGAACTCCGTCCCGCACTCCCGGCACACGAAGAACACCTCGAGGTCC
>JBLNAW010000081.1:0-2873 GCA_050259555.1 Solirubrobacterales bacterium | reverse complement strand
GGGCGTCGCTCTTCACCGAGCGCGCCGTGACCTACCGACTGCGGAACGGCTTCGACCACCGGAAGGTCCACATGGCCGTCGTCGTGCAGCAGATGGTCTTCCCGCAGGCGGCCGGCATCCTCTTCACGGCCGACCCCGTCACCTCCAACCGGAAGGTGGTCTCCGTGGAAGCCGGCTTCGGCCTCGGTGAGACCCTGGTCCGCGGCATCGTGAACCCGGACGTCTACAAGGTCCGGGACGGCGAGGTCGTCGCCAGGACGGTCGCCACCAAGCAGCTTGCCATCCACGCCGCGCCGACCGGGGGGACGCAGGAGCAGGCGATCGAACCGGAGCGGCAGCGGCAGCCAGCGCTGACGGATGCGCAGATCCTGCGGCTCGCGCAGCTGGGCCGGCGGATCGAAGCGCACTTCGCGTGCCCCCAGGACATCGAATGGTGCCTGGTCGGCGATGACTTCCACATCGTCCAGAGCCGGCCGATCACGACGCTGTTCCCCATCCCCGCGGCCGGCGACCGAGAGAACCACGTCTACGTCTCGGTCGGTCATCAGCAGATGATGACCGACGCCATGAAGCCACTTGGGCTCTCCTTGTGGCAGTTGACGACCCCTCGGCCCATGGCCGAGGCCGGTGGTCGACTGTTCGTCGACGTCACCCAGGCCCTGGCTTCGCCGGCGAGCCGTGCGAACCTCCTGGATCTCATGGGGAGATCCGATCCGCTGCTCCGGGACGCGCTGCAGACCATCCTCGATCGCGGCGACTTCGTCCGGACGCGACCGGACGAAGGTCCCGCCTGGGCGCCGCCTGGCGGCGTGCCGGCCCCGACCAAGACCGATCCGGCCATCGTTTCCGAGCTGATCGAACGCAGCCAGGCCTCCATCGCAGCCGTGAAGCGCGACATCCGCACGAAGTCCGGATCGGCGCTCCTCGAGTTCATCCTGGCGGACATCCAGGAGTTGAGGCGGATCTTGTTCGATCCGCAGAGCCATCAGGTGTTCATGGCGGCGATCGAGGCCACCTGGTGGCTCAACGAGCAGCTGAAGGCATGGCTGGGAGAGGAGAACGCGGCCGACGCGCTCACGCGATCCGTCCCCGACAACGTCACGTCAGAGATGGGGCTGGCGCTCCTGGACGTCGCGGACGTGATCCGCCCACATCCGGACGTGGTGGCCTTCCTGCAGCACGTCGAGGGCGAGGGCTTCCTGGACGAGATGACCGGGCTCGCGGGCGGGCAAGAAGCGCGCGACGCCATCCTCGACTGGCTCGAGAAGTACGGCATGCGCTGCGTGGGTGAGATCGACATCACGAGACCGCGCTTTCGCGAGCGCCCCGCCACGCTCCTGCCCCTGATCCTCGGCAACGTCAGGAACTTCGAGCCAGGCGCCAGCGAACGGCGCTTCGAGCAAGGTCGGCAGGAGGCCTGGATGAAGGAACAGGAGCTGCTGGAGCGGTTGCGGGCCTTGCCCGACGGGGAGCGGAAGGCCGAGGAGACCAAGCGCATGATCGACCGGGTGCGGACCTTCATCGGGTACCGCGAGTACCCCAAGTACGGGATGGTCAGCCGCTACTTCGTCTACAAGCAGGCCTTGTTGGAAGAAGCCGAGCGCCTCGTGCAGGCCCAGGTGCTTGGTGAGCAGGAAGACATCTTCTACCTCACCCTCCAGGAGCTCCACGACGTCGTGCGCACCAACCACGTGGATGACCAACTCGTCCGCCAGCGCAAGGACGCGTTCAGGTCGTATCAAGCGCTCACGCCACCCCGGGTGCTCACGTCGGACGGCGAGGGGATCACCAGCGCGTATCGGCGCGATGGTTTGCCCGCCGGCGCGCTCGTCGGCCTGGCGGCTTCCGCCGGGATCATCGAGGGGCGGGCCCGCGTCATCCTCGACATGGCGGACGCCGATGTCGAGGATGACGACATCCTGGTCACCGCCTATACGGATCCTAGCTGGACGCCACTGTTCCTCGCTGTCAAGGGCCTGGTGACCGAAGCGGGCGGCATGATGACCCACGGCGCGGTGATCGCGCGGGAGTTCGGCCTGCCGGCCGTCGTCGGGGTAGAACTCGCCACGCGGCTGATCCGGGACGGGCAGGAGATCCGTGTCAACGGCACCGACGGGTACATCGAGATCCTCCCCACGAGGTGACGGATGGAGTCTCGCCGCGTCTGATGGACCGTTACGGCTGCATCTACCGTCCGGGAGGGCGCGAGCCCCGCTCGGGCGATGTGTAGCGTGGGTGCTCCGCGAGAGGCCCGAAGAGTGGAGGAGTGGGCGTGCCGTGGAAGTCAGCACCGTCTATCCGATCCTCCAGACGGCGAGGCAAGGGAGAGCGATCATGGGAGGGATGAGGCATGTGGCCTGAGGGGATGCGTTGCGCGGCGTCCTTCACGTTCGACTTCGACGCCGAGGAAGTGTGGATCGGCGAGGACCCGGCGAATGCGAACAGGCCGGGTGTGCTCTCGCAGGGTACCTACGGCGCGAAGGTGGCCGTTCCGCTGATCCTCGAGCTGCTGCGGCGATACGAGATCCGGGCGACCTTCTTCATCCCCGGTCGCGTGGCGGAACGCCATCCGAACCGGGTCGCGGAGATCGTCGCCGCCGGTCACGAGATCGCCCATCACGGGTACACGCACACCTCGCCGACGAACCTCTCTCGCGAGGAGGAGGAAGGGGAGCTCGTGAAAGGCCTCGAGGTCCTGCGCTCCTTCGGGACCGAGGTGGTGGGCTATCGCTCGCCGTCATGGGACTTCAGCGCGCACACCGATGAGCTGCTCCAGACCCACGGGTTCCGCTACTCCTCGAATCTCATGGACGACCTTCGTCCATACCGTCGCGAGGGCACGACCCTCATCGAGGTGCCGGTCCAGTGGACGA